>CALBDV010000919.1 GCA_937927565.1 uncultured Holophagales bacterium | reverse complement strand
CATGCCGAGGAAGCTCTTCTGATCGGTCGCGGCCAGGGTGCCGGTGCGACCGTCGAAGATCTCGAGTTTGAGATCGATGGGCCCGCCATCATGTTCGCCCGTGTTCACGCAGGCGAGGTTGGTACGGTTGTCTGCGTCCTGCCGCAGGGCACTGAGGGAGAGCGACCCGGTGGCGGAGCCCCCATACGGAATCGCCTCGTAGTAGAGGCCGAAGCGCCCCGCGCCGCCGGCCGACGAGGTGCGAGCCCCAACCGAAAGGGACGCGAGGCTGCCGCCTCCCGTTCGCGTCACGAAGAGGGGTCCGACGATCGACTGCCCTGGAATCGACGCTCCGGCTTGCCGAAGTGCATCCACGACCTTCGGGAAGATCCGCTGCTCCTTCGGGAGCAGCTGGAAGTTCGCGGAAGCGTCGACTCCCGACGTCGAGGCGAGGCGAATCGTGATCGCCAGGGCCGAGGTACCGCGGTTCGAGAGCACGAGCTCGGTCGAGAAGGCCGCAGTCTCAACCGCGACTGGGACGGTGAGCCCCGTGACCTCCCCAGCACGGTTCGTGACGATTGGGAGGATGAAGGAGCCGTCGGACGTGCCCTGGTCGTTCACGACGCCGTAGGCGAAGAACGGGGCGGTTCCCGAGACGCGCTCCACCCGGGCCACGCCCTGGAAGCCGGACGCCAGGCCCATGTCACCGGGCGAGTACTGCTGGAACCCGCCCGGCTCGAGGTCAAGCGGCGGGAGCACCTTCTCGAAGGGAACGGCAGGATCGCCGGACGTTACAGTCACCGAGAACGTCGCCGGACCGTCGGTGGGATCGCCTGCGTTCTGGATCGCGAGGTTGCTACGGTTCGCCGCGTCGTAGCGGAGACCGGGGATGATGGCCGTGCCGGTAAGGAGCCGGCTCGGCGGTACGCCGCTGTACGCCAGTCCCGCGCGGCCGGCCGGGCTCGAGACGGCGGTGGTGGTCCGTGCCGTCACGGAGACGGACAGCGGATCGTCCAGTCCGTCGAACGCAGCCCGGAGCGTTCCGACCCGATTCCCCGATGTCGGAATCGGCAGACCGCGTTCGGCTAGGAACGTGATGGCATCTGGGACGACCGTCTGGAGGCCGGCGCCGACGACCTCGGGGATGGTGGTGGTTCCGGACCCGCCTCCGGCGGCGGCGGTGTAGCTGAAGAGCGCCGTGACCGCGCGCGTGCCCCGGTTCGTGAGGGTGAGCTCGGTAGTGAAGTAGGACCCGTTCGCCCCCGAGGACGACAGGACCACCGGGACGAAGAACTCGCGCCGCATCTGCCCGGGGGTGCTCGAGAGCACCTCGACGATGGACTCGAAGACGTTCGTGGCCGGGTCACTCTCGGTCGTGGAACTCTGCGCGCGCGCCCGGAGGTGCGCCACACCGGCGGCGCTTGCGATGCCGCTGACCGTGACCGTCGCCGCAGCCCCGGGCTCGAGCGCGCCGAGGGTGCACCGGAGGGAAGGGGCGCCGGTGCAGCTTCCGCTCGTCGATACCCGACCGGACACGCCCGCGAAGAGCGGGGGCACATCCACCTCGAGGACGGACTCCGCGGCAGGCGTCGGGCCGTCGTTCGTCACCGTCAGTGTCCAGGTCGTCTCGGAGCCCACGAGACGCGGGCCCGGGTTCGCGCCGCCTCGTACGACGAGGTCGGCGACTGGCGACGGCGGCGGAGCGATCTTGCGAATCGTGTGGTTCGAGCTATCGGCGACGAGGAGCGCGCCGTGGTTCGGGCTCCAGGTGATGGCGGTCGGCATGTAAAACCGAGCCGCTGGGCCGGTCCCGTCGCTTGTGCCCCGGCTGCCGGGGAGGCCAGCGAGGACGCGGAGGGGCTCGCTGGGCGGCAGTTTGAAGACGGCGTATCTGGCCCAGTCGACGATGTAGAGGGCGCCGTCAGGAGCGACGGTGATCCCCTCGGGGTATGCGGCGAACTCCCCGTAGCGGCTCGTGTTCATGTCGAGGACGGTGCTCACGACCCCATCGGGGGAGATCTTTCGGATGTGGCCCGCGGAACCCTCGGAGACGTAGAGGTTCCCCGCGTCGTCGAACGACAGGCCGTGGGGGTAGCGGAAACGGGCGGTGAAAGCGGAGCCGTCGACGTAGCCGGATGTTCCCGCCTGCCCCGCGAGGGTCATAACTTTGCCGTCGGGCGAGACGACGCGAATAGTGTGATTCGCGGAATCAGCCACGTAGAGGAATCCGTTGCGGCCGAGCGCGAGTCCATCGGGGTTGTTGAAGCGCGCCTCGCTGTTCCATCCATCCTTGGCCCCGCAGCTCTTCCCCGTGCCGACGAACGTCGACACCTGCCCGTCAGGCGTGACCTTCCGTATGGTGCAGTTGAAG
>CALBDV010000918.1 GCA_937927565.1 uncultured Holophagales bacterium | reverse complement strand
CCCGCCACCCCGAACACGGGAGGGGCTGGGCCACCTTGGGCGACACGCTCTGGGGGGTCTGGACGTTCTACAACCGCTACCCTGACTTGCTCCAGAACGCGGTCGCCGCGTACCAGCGAGCGCTCGTCTTCGAGGTCGAGGACCTGCCGTTTCGCGATCGGCTCGCGAGCAACATCACACGGGCGCAGCGACTTCTCGACGAGGTGAGTCCCCACCCGCACCCCGACATGAACTCCGCGCGCACCGTCGAGACCCTGCTTCGGGAGCTCCACCCATGGGACGAGCAGCTCGCGGCGTTCGTCTGGAAGTCGGGTCTTGGCCTCAACCTCTGCTCAGGCTGCCGCGTTGAGAGCCCGATGGCCTACGACCGGTATCCGCTCGCCGGAATTCTCGTGGACCCAGCAGCGAGGGATCAGGCCGACCGCACCCCGGCCGAGGTAAACGTCCTGCTTCAGGGCTTTGTCGGCGCACGGAGCCTCCTCTGGCTCTCGCGCGCGCAGGCGACCGCGCCCGTTGAAATCCTGAGCTGGCCCGTCAATGGGTTGGCCTTCTCGCGGCGCTCCGCGTTCCTCGCTGCAGCATTTCGGGAGTCGTATGGCGTTCTCGACCGCATCGCCGACCTGTGGAACGCCCGCCTCGGCATCGGTGCAGCTGATCTCTCCTTCGACAAACTGTTCTTCACCAAGGCGAACAAGGTGCTGGCCTTCCGTTCGAGCGTGGCCTGGCCCGACTCGGTCGGACTCCGCGCGCTCATGTACCTGTCCGCGAGCTTCGAGCGGGACAACGGACGCTTTCGGGGCCTCCGCGCGTCACGGAACCACCTCCAGCACTCGCTCGTCCTCCATGGGACGCTCGACGGGAGGCGCGGGTGGCCGTGGGACACGATCGAGGACGACGACCTAGAGCGCCAGACCTTCCAGATGCTCCGCCTCACTCGGGCCGCTATCCTCTACTGCTGCGAGGGAATCCGGTCGGTCGAGCACGAGAAGCGCACGCGGGCGACTGCTGAGGGCGCGATTGTGCTCAATGAACGTGGTACCGGCGTCAAACGCGCATAGTGACTCGGAATCCGGCGGAGAAGGCAACTCTAGCGAAACGATGTCGGCCAGCCGCTCGGGTAGGTGCAGATGCGCGTAGGGCACTTCACTGACGGCCCGACCTCGAA
>CALBDV010000917.1 GCA_937927565.1 uncultured Holophagales bacterium | reverse complement strand
GGAGCGCGACGAGGGGCGAGGCCGTGTCGGAGGGGTGGACGATGAAGCAGCCGGAACCGCCGAAGATGGCGTGGTAGGTGTTCTCGCCCTCGACGGCGTAGCAGAGCTCCCCGCCCTTGCGGGCGCAGTCGAAGTCGCCGCGGAAGTACCAGCAGCGGGGCCGCTGGCAGAGGTTTCCGCCGAGCGTTCCCTGGTTACGCAGCTGCGGGCTGGCGGCCGCAGCGGCTCCCTGAGAGAGTGCTGGCCACCCCTTCACGATCTCGGGATGCCGGGCGATCTCGGCGAGGGTCGCGAGGGCGCCTATGCGCAGGCCGCCGTCTTTCGTCGCGGAGATCCCCTTCAGCTCGGGGAGGCCCGAGAGGCTGACGACGGCCTTCGCGTCGAAGACGCCGTCGCGCAGGCACCCGACGAGGTCGGTGCCTCCGGCGTGGGCGCGGGCGCCCGGTTCGGAAAGGGCCTTCACGGCCTCGGCGACGGTGCGGGGACGGACGTAGCGAAAGCTCGGAAGCATCGCGTCACCCCTTCTTCCCGCGCCCGGCGAGGAGCGCGACGAGCCTCGGCGGCGTGATCGGCGAATCGTGGACCCGGACACCGACGGCATCGTGGACGGCGTTCGCGATCGCGGCGGCCGTCGGGATGGTCGATGGCTCGCCGACCCCCTTGGCGCCGGCGGTGTTGCACTCGGTGTCGACGAGGTCGACGGAGAGGACCTTCTGCTCCGCCGGCACGTCGAGCGCCGTCGGGATCTTGTAGTCGTGCCAGTTGGCGTTGCACATCTTCCCGGTCTGCCGGTCGAGGACCCGCTCCTCGGTCCGGCCGAGGCCGAGCCCCATGACGAGGCCGCCCTGGACCTGGCACTCGAACGTGAGGCGGTTCATGACCCTTGCGCTGTCCTGCGCGGCGAGGAGGCGGGTCACCGTCACCTCGCCGGTCTTCGTGTTCACCTCGACCTCGGCGAAGTGCGCCGCGAACATCGAGATGACCTTCCCCTCGACGTTCGGGCCGCGCGTCCCGACGCCGACGAGGACCTGGTGCCTCTCGAGCGCCTTCACGGCCGTGACGGCGACCTTCTTCGACGGGTCCTTCGCCGAGACGACGTCGGGGCCCTCGAGCCGCAGCTCCTCGACGGGGAGCTTCAGGTCCTCAGCGGCTCCCGCGAGGAGCTTGTTCCTCACCTCGATCGCCGCGGCGCGCGCCGCCGGCATGTCGGACGGCACCGTCTTCGAGCCGCCGCTCGGCCCGCTGTACTGCGTCGTCCCGGTGTCGGCGTGCTCGATCTGGATCTTCTCGACCGGCACGCCGAGCTCCTCGGCGACGACCTGCGCCATCACCGTCTTCGTCCCGGTGCCGATGTCGGCGGCGCCGGTGTTCACGTTGACGCTCCCGTCCGCGTAGAGCTTCACGACGACCGTCGCCGGGGGTCCGCCTCCGTAGCCCCAGAGGGCCGATGCGACGCCGACCCCCTTTCGAATCGGCCCGTCCCCTTTCGCGCGCGTCCTCGCCTCGCTCCAGCCGAACGCCTTCGCGCCGTCGCGCAGGCACTCCGCGAGTCCGGTCGACGTGTAGGGCTGGTTCCCGCGCCGCTGGCTCACCTTCGGGACGTTCGCGAGCCGGAGCGCGACGGGGTCCATCCCGAGCTTGACCGCGAGCGCGTCCATCGCCTGCTCGAGCGCCCACGCTCCCTGCGGGAAACCCGGGGCCCGCATCGCGCGGGCCCGGCCCGCGTTGATGGCGACGTTCTCGTCGCGGGCCTTCACGTTCGGGCAGGTGTAGAGATCCGTCGCGAGGAACGACGTCGACGCGCCGTTCGGGTAGGCCCCGCCGGAGCCGATCGAGGAGAACTCGATCGCCGTGAGCGTGCCGTCCTTCTTCGCCCCGACCTTCACGGTCATCGTGTTCGCCGGGCGGTTCCCGGAGGCGAGGAACTCCTCCTCGCGGGTCAGGAAGAGCTTGACGGGGCGGGCCGTCGCCTTCGCCAGAAGGGCGGCGATGACCGTGTACTTCCCCGCCTCGAGCTTCGACCCGAACCCGCCCCCCATGTAGTGGCCGATGACGCGGACGTTCGCGAGGGGGAGCTTCAGCGACTGCGCCACGGCCTCCTGGACCTCGAAGACGCCCTGCGTCGTGTCCCAGACCGTGAGCCGGTTCCCGTCCCACTTCACGACGGAGCCGTGAACCTCCATCGGCGCGTGGATCTCGCAGGCCGTCGAGAACGTCCCCTCGACGACGGCGTCCGCCGCCGCGAAGCCGGCCGCGACGTCGCCCCGCGCGTAGTCGGCCGGGTCGCCATAGCGGTTCGTCCCGTCGTGGATCGGCGGCGCGTCGGGCTTGACCGCCTCGCGCGGGTCGAGGACGAACGCGAGCTCCTCGTACTCGACCTTGATCGCCTTCAGCGCGTCGTACGCCTGGGCCCGGGTCTCCGCGGCGACCGCGGCGACCTCGTCCCCCTCGTACCGCGCCCTCTCGTCGAAGAGCTTCGAATACCACTTCCCGCGCCCGCGGAACCACGGGATGTCCGCGCCCGGCGTCTTCCCGGTGATCACGGCACGGACGCCCGGCATCTTCTCCGCCGCGCTCGTGTCGACCGACTTCACGACGGCGTGGGCGTGCGGGCAGCGGAGGATCGCCGCGTGGAGCATGTCGGGGAGGGCGAAGTCGAGCGGGTAGACGGCCGAGCCGCTGACGCGCTCGTAGGCGTCGACACGCGGCAGCGGCTTCCCCACCACCTTCGTCTCGCCCCACGGCGGCATCTCCACCTTCGGAGGGGCGGTCTCGGGGGCGGGGCCCTGGAGCCAGTAGAGGAGGTCCGTCATGGCGTCACCTCTCCTTCCGGAGCCGCGCGGCCTTCCCGACCGCGTTGAAGATGTGGGAGTAGGCGCCGCACCGGCAGAGGTTGCCGCTCATGCCGAGGCGGATCTCGTCGAGCGTCGGCTCCGGGTTCGCGCGCAGGAGCCCCTCGGCTGCGATCACCTGTCCGGGCGTGCAGTAGCCGCACTGGAAGGCGTCCTCCTCGACGAACGCCTTCTGCACAGGCCCGAGCTCCTCGCCGTTCATGAGCCCCTCGACCGTCGTCACCTGCCGGCCTTCCGCTTCGAGGGCGAGCGTGAGGCAGGAGTACCGCGGGACGCCGTCGATGAGGACCGAGCAGGCGCCGCACTCGCCCCGTTCGCACCCGGGCTTCGTCCCGGTGAGGCCGAGCTTCTCGCGCAGCACCGTCAGGAGCGTGTCGCGGGGCTCGACGAGCACCTTGTGCGTCCGCCCGTTGACGACGAGCGTCAGTTTCGACGGTTCGGCCGCGGGGACTTGGGGCACCGGAGCCGCCTGCGCGGGCACGGAGAGCGCGTCCTTCGCCACCGCCACACCGACGGCCGCGGGGAGGACCGAGCCGAGGAAGCCGCGGCGACTGACGCCGCCAGGGCCGGGGTCGAGGTCGTTTGGGTCGTCCGTTCTGTCGACCATGCATCCTCCCGCGACCGGGGCTCGGTCCAGCGGATCTCCCCGACCGGCGATCGAGTATTTTACGACGCTGCGGGGTGACAGAATGCCTGAAGCCCCATGCGACGCGCTCTCTTCCTTCTCGCCGCACTCGCCCTCGCCTCGGCGGGGGCGGCGCAAGAGCGCCCGGGGCCGACGACTCTTCCCGAGGGCGTCGCGCGCGGCGGGCTTGCTGCCCGCGCGGGCGACATCAAGCTCAACCGGAAGGTCAGGGCCGAGATGAAGAAGGAGGCCCCTCCCCGTCCGCGATCCCCGGCCCTGAAGGGAGGGAAGATGCGCACCCTCTCTCCCTCCAGCCCGACGCCGGCTCCGAGACACGGGCCGACCCCGAAACGCTCCGGCTAATCCCCGGCGCCCCTGAGGGTGTCCCTCAACGCCGCCGCGAGCACCTCCGCTTCCTCCCCGAGGACGAGGTGGACGATGCCGCCCGGCAGGCGCATGACGCCGCCGATGCCGGCGGCGACCAGCGCCGGCTCGTCGAGGAGCGCCGGGTCGGCGAGGAGCAGACGAACGCGCGTCCGGGCGCACGGCTCCACCGTTCGCACGTTCTCCGCTCCGCCGAGCGCCGGCAGAACAACCCGGGAGAGCGTCCGGGCTTCCGGCGAAGAGGGCTGCCCACCGGAGGATCGGACGGCCGCTCCCGGCGGGATCACCGCCGGCGCTCCTCCGAGGACGGCCTCCATGGCCGACTTCAGGTTCTCCGAACGGGTTCCGAAGACCGCCTGGACCGCGTTGCCGATGACGACGACGCCCGCCGCCCCGAGCGCCCGGAGCGCCTTCTCGTCGGCGGCGTCCAGGTTGCGGACGGTGACCCGGAGTCGCGTGATGCACGCATCGAGGCTCTCGATGTTCCGTGCCCCTCCGAAGGCGGCGACGAGACGTTCGGCGAGGCCACCCGCGTCGACAGGCGCCGGACGCCCGGCTACCGGGCCGGGTTCGGGCGCAGCCGCCGGCTCCTCCCTCCCTGGCGTCTTCAGGTCGAAGCGCAGGATCGCCGCCCGGAAGACGCCGTAGTAGACGAGACCCCAGATCGGCCCGAGGAGAAGCACCAGCCAGGGCCGCGTGTCCATCGGCCAGTAGAGGGCGAGGTCGAAGAAGCCGTGCGAGAACGTGAACCCGAGCTTCATCCCGGCGAGGTTCGCCACGACGAAGGCCAGGCCCGCGAGGAGCGCGTGGAGCGCGTAGAGGAATGGCGCGAGGAAGAGGAACGAGAACTCGATCGGCTCGGTGATCCCCGTCAGGAACGACGTCGCTGCGGCCGAGACCATGATCCCGCCGACGCGCGCGCGGTTCTCGGGACGGGCGCAGCGCCAGATGGCGAGAGCGGCCGCAGGGAGACCCCACATCTTGAAGAGGAAGCCGCCCGAGAGGATTCCCGCCGCCGGGTCCCCCGCGAAGAAGCGCGTGATGTCGCCGTGAACGGTCTTCCCCGTGGCGTCGACGAACGAGCCGATCTCGAAGAAGAACGGGACGTTCCAGATGTGGTGGAGGCCGAACGGAAGGAGGAGGCGCTCGACCACGCCGTACACGAAAGTCGCGACGGTCGGCTTTCCGTAGGCGACCTGGTCGGAAAGGACCCGGATCGCGCCCTGGACGGGAGGCCAGAGAAAGGCGAGCGCGACGCCCAGGAACGTCGCCGCCAGGCCGGTCAGGATCGGTACGAGCCGCTTGCCGCCGAAGAAGCCGAGCCACGCCGGGAGCTCGGCCCTCGAGAAGCGGTTGAAGAGCGTCGCGGCCAGAAGACCGACGAGGATGCCGCCGAAGACCCCCATCTCGACCGAGTCGAAGCCGAGGACCTTCGTCGTCTGCAAGCCGAGCAGGCGAGCCCCGACGCCCATCGTCGCGAGGAGGACGACGTGGCCGACGACGGCGGCGACGGCGGCCGCACCGTCGTTCTGCGTCAGGCCGAGCGCGACGGCGATGGCGAAAATGAGGGGGAGGCTCGTGAAGATCGCCCCGCCCGCCTGCCCGAGGACGCTCGCGACCGCGTCGGGCAGGAGGCCGAGCTTCGCGCTCCCGAGGCCGAGGAGGAGGCCTGCCACGGGAAGGACGGAGACCGGGAGCATGAGCGCCCGGCCGATCTTCTGCAGAAGCGCAAAGGCCCGGCCCGGCACGCTCACGGCACGCCCCCGGATCCGGAGAGGAGGGCCCGCACCTCTGCCGCCGTCGTCGCCTCGAGGGCGTGGAGGGCAAGGGTCCGGCAGGCGTCGAGGGACACCTCCCTCACGCGCGCCTTCACCGCCGGAACCTGCCCCGCGCCGACCGACAGCTCGCCGACACCGAGGCCGAGCAGGAGCGGCACCGCCGCAAGGTCTCCGGCGAGGGCCCCGCAGACCGCGGCGGGGATTGCGTGCTTTCGTGCGGCGGCGCAGGTTCTGGCGACGAGGTGAAGGACGGCGGGGTCGAGAGCGTCGGCACGCGGCGAAAGGCGCGGGTGGCCGCGGTCCATCGCGAGCGTGAACTGGGTCAGGTCGTTCGTCCCGATCGTGACGAAGTCCGCCTCCCTCAGGAACGCTTCCGCGAGGATTGCGGCCGAGGCGACCTCCACCGTCATTCCCGTCCGCCGCCGGGGCACGCCGAGACGCTCACGTTCCTCCTCCAGGTCCCTGACCGCCTCGCGCCACTCGTCGAGCATCGAGACCATCGGGAACGTCACCCTCACGTCGTACTCCTCCGGGACCCTGAGGAGCGCGCGGAGCTGGGCGCGGAAGAGGTCGGGCCGGTCGATGAAGACGCGCAGGCCCCGCTCGCCGAGCGCCGGGTTCTCCTCCTCGGGGAGGGGAAGCCAGCGCAGTGGTTTGTCGCCCCCGGCGTCGAAGGTCCGCACGACGATCGGCCGGCCGGGTCCGACCGCCTCGGCCACGGCGCGGTAGACCGCTTCCTGCTCCTCCTCCGAGGGGACGTTGGCGCGGTCGAGGAAGAGGAGCTCGGAACGGAGGAGTCCGATCCCTTCGGCACCGGAAGCGATCCCCTCCTCCGCGTCGACGAGGCTTCCCACGTTCGCCAGGACGGCGATCCTCACTCCATCCGTCGTGAGCGCCGGCTCGGCCGACGCGAGGCGATCGGCGCTCCGGCGCGCCGCCCCCCGGGCGCAGCGCTCTCGGATCGCCTCCCTCTCGGCATCGTCCGGCGAGAGGCGCAGCTCGGCGGCGTCGCCGTCGAGGACCGCGAGCGTCCCTTCGGGAATCTCGAGCACCCGGGCGTCGATCCCGGCCACCGCGGGAATCCCCATCGACCGGGCCAGGAGCGCGGCGTGCGACGTCGCCCCGCCCGACACCGTGCAGAACCCGGCTACTCCTCCGCGCCCGAGCGTCGCGGCCTCCGACGGGGAGAGGTCCTCCGCCACGACGATCGAGCCCTCGGGAGGAGAGGGACGCGAAGAGCGCTGCCCGACGAGGATGCGCAGGACGCGCCCTCCCGCATCGCGCAGGTCGGCCGCACGGGCGGCGAGCGCCGGGTTCGGGAGGCGGGAGATCCGGTCGGCATAGCGGCGGACCGCCTCGCGAAAGGCCCAGGCGGCGCTCTTGCCTGCGGCGATCTCGTGCTCGGCCTCGGCGAGAAGGAGGGGGTCGTCGAGGAGGGCGACGTGCGCCTCGAAGATGTCGGCGTGCTCGCTGCCAGCCTCGGCGCCGACGCGCGCTTCGAGCGCCCGCAGCTGAACCTTGGCTTCCTCGAGCGCGAAGTCCAGGTCGCGCCGTTCCGTCCTTTCGTCGGCCCCGGTTTCGAGGACCTCGGGCTCCTCGCGCACCAGGCGCGTCACGGGCCCCGCCGCACAGCCGGGAGCCATCGGCACGCCCGTGAAGACCCGCTCCCTCGTGGGCGCAGCTCTCGGAGCCGAGGAGAGGGGCGCCGCAGGTTCGTTCCCGTCCGCGGCCTCAAGGACGCGGGCGAGGGTGGCGAGCGCCTTCCCCGCGTCGGGTCCCGTGGCGCGGAGCCTCACGACCTCGCCGTGGACGACTCCGAGCGAGAGGAGCCCGACGATGCTTCGCGCGCTCGCCATCGATGACCCGGTCTCCACGAGGACCTCCGCCCGGAACCGTCGCGCCGCCCCTGCGAGGGCCGCCGCGGGGCGGGCGTGCAGTCCGAGCCGGCGCTGGACCCTCACGTCCCGTACCTTCTCGCCCAGCGCCGGTCCGGACGGAACGCCGGCGACGGCGGCGAGCCTCAGGACCAGGAGATCGTCGACCCCCGCCGTCACGGACCCGGTCGCCGCACGCATTCCCAGAACGCGCTCGCGGCTCGTGACGACGACGGGCGTCACGAGGCTCCGCGCCGACCTCGCGACGAGGTCGGCGTCGAAGGCGAGGAGCACCTCCCCCGCGACGACCCGGCGCCCCTGCGCCACGCGCGGCACGAAGCCCCGGCCGCCGAGGGCCACCGTGTCGAGTCCGACGTGCAGCATCACCTCGACCCCCGAGTCGGTCGTCAGCGCGATTGCGTGCCCTGCCGGGTGGATCGTCACGACGACTCCGTCGCACGGGGCCAGGAGGAGCGACGAGACCGGGTCGATCGCGACACCGTCGCCGAGGAGGCGGTGCGCAAAGACCGGGTCGGGGACCCTGTCGATCGGTACGACCGGCCCCGACAGCGGCGCCTTCAGCGTCAGCGTCGGCTCGGCGGGAGCGGCCAGGGGGCCGCCTGGCGGTCGTTCGTCCATGGCAGCGGGATTGGAAAAGGCAGTATAGGCTGCGCCTTCTGGCGTCCTTGCGTCCCGGCTCGGTCAGCCGCGCCCGTCGCCGGAAACGACCTCCAGCTCGGCGACCGTCCGGGCGAGCTCCTCGACGATCGGTGCCGTCCCGGCTTCGCGGAAGGCCTCGACGAGGGCTCCGAGGTACCAGAGCGTCTCGTCCCGGCTGGCGTTGAACCTGTTCCAGAGTTTCGGGCCGTGGATCCTGAGGTCCGTGACCATCGTCCTGGCGTTGTGGAGCTTGTCGGCGGCAGAGACGAGCCTCACGTGGGCCGGCTCCCGCCGGACCCGCGCAAGGTAGGCCTCCTTTCGCGCCCGCCAGGGCGGCTTCGGGAAAACGTCCGTATCGGTGCAGCCCTCGACGATGTCGGCGACGAGGTCCCCGAACCGCGCGCGAATGGCCTCCGCCGTCGGTCTCCCCCCCTGGTCCTCCACCGCGTCGTGCAGGAGCGCGGCGATCGCCTGCTCCTCCGTCCCGCCGTGCTCCAGGACGAGGGCGGCCACCGAGAGGAGGTGCGACACGTAGGGCACACCCGTCCCCTTCCTCGGCTGCTCGCGGTGGAGCTCCACCGCGAAAACGAGGGCCTCGTCGAACTTCCTCGTCAGGATCAGCCTGCCGTTCTCGGACATGCCCCAATCCTGCCACGAACGGACCCGCGCCGGACCCGTTCCCTCCGCAGCCGTAAACCGGTAGCCTCCGGTCATGCCGACCCAGAAGAAGCCGCCCGTCCGGCCCGCTCGCCGCCAGAGCGCCATGAAGCCCGTCCCCGTGCCTGCGGACGCCGGCAACTCCGCCGGTCTCGCCGACGTCCCCCCGCCCCTGGCCTACGAGCGGACCGCCGCCGCCGCGGAGGACGAGGGGTTCGACGCCGCCACCGCCGCCGTCTTCGCGGCCGTCGTCGCGGTCGACGTCTTCTGCGTCGCCGAGGCGAACGCGAAAGGCCGGGAGCACGGCCTCGACGCTCTCGTCTACGCCGCCGACCTCGCCGAGCGCGCCCTCGAGGCGGACGGCGCCGGCGACGCGGAGTTCACCCACCTCTTCGCCCCGCGCCTCCCCTTCGACATCCTCCTGAACGAGGAGGACCGTGTCACGGCCGCCGACCTCTTCCTCGCCCGCTTCGAATCCGACCTCCCGAAGGAGGCGGTCCGCGCCGTCAAGGCGCTCCTCCGGGCGGAGGACACCGTCGCCCGCGCAACCTGGGAAGGGAAGAAGGTCACGATCGAGGACCTCTCGACGGGCAGAGCGCTCCCCGGGCCGGCACTCTGGCGGCGCGGGACCCGGCCTTTCGTCTGCCGCCTCGTCCGCTTCGGGAACGTCCACGTCCCTCTCGCCGTCGAACGCGTCGAGGGGCGCGCCACCGCCGAGACGCTCCTCGAAGAGATCAAGCTCGCCTCCACCGTCGCCCGCGACGTCCTGAAGGCGGGTGGCCTCCGGCTCAGGAGCACGAAGAAGGGCTTCGGGCTGGGAGCGCGGATTCTCGCGGTGCCGGAGGAGGAGGAAGGGTAGCGGGACCTGGCGCCTTGAACGGGACGGCTGGCCTCGAGCACTCTCCGTGCTGACATTCCGGCTCCCGGAGGGGCGATTCGTCCGCTTCCTCCTCGTCGGAGGGCTGAACACGGCCTTCGGCTACGGCGTGTACGCCCTCACCCTCTTTCTCGGGGCCCACTACGCGGTCGCCGCAACGCTCTCCACCGTGCTCGGGGTCCTCTTCAACTTCTTCACGACCGGCACGCTCGTCTTCGGACAGCGCGATCCCGCCCGTCTGCACCGGTTCGTGGCCGTCTACGGAGTGACGTGGGCCGTGGGAGTCCTCGCCCTGAAGGCAGCCCGTGCCCTCGAGATCGACCTCTACCTTGCGGGATTCGTCCTGCTTCTGCCCTCGGCCGGGCTATCGTTCCTCCTCCTCAGGACGTTCGTCTTCCGGGAGCGCCCATGAAGCTCATGACAGCAGGGACCACCCCTCCCGACGACCTCGACGACGACACCTGATCCGGAGGAGGTCTTCTCCCGGACCAGACCTGGGGCAGCGCTGCAGGGAGCCTTTCACCCGCGGAAACCCACCGCCGGCTACCGTCGGATCTCGACGATAGGCTACGATGAAACCGTGGCGCGTGACGCGGTCAAAGAGACATCCCTTCCTTCCGGAGCGGCGCAGAGGAAGCTCATCTCGATCGTCACCCCCGTCTACAACGAAGAACAGAGCGTCCGCCGATGCTACGAGGAGGTCCGTCGGATCGCGTCTGGTTTCGCTGATCGGTACGACTACGAACATATCTTCGGAGACAACCATTCCGAGGATGGGACCCTGTCGATACTGCGCGAGATCGCCGCGTCCGACCCCCACGTCCGCGTGCTTGCCTACTCGCGCAACTTCGGAGCCGAGAAGTCCGGTATGACCTTGCTCCGGCACGCATCCGGCGACGCGTCGGTCGGCGTCATGTGTGACCTTCAGGAGCCTCCTTCTCTCATACCAAGGATGCTCGAGCTCTGGGAGAAAGGGTTCCAGGTCGTCTACGGCGTCTACCGCAACCCGAACGAGGGGCCGGTCATGCGTGTGCTCCGCCGCGCCTACTACGCCCTTGTCGACGGGCTCTCCCCCGAGCCGCTCCCCCGCGGGTTCACCGGGTTCTCCCTCCTCGACCGCCAGGCGCTCGACGAGTTGATCCGGGTCGACGATCACTCCCCATACATCCGGGGGATCATCGCAACGATCGGCTTCCGTCAGATCGAGATGCCCTTCGAGCGCGCCGCACGACTTGCCGGTTCGTCGAAGCACGGATTCCGCTTCCTCTTCGAATTCGGGCTCAACGGAATCATCAGCCACAGCACGGTACCGATCCGAGTCGCCTCCTATGCTGGCGCCGTGCTCGCCGGGGGGTCGGTCCTCGCCGCATTCGCCTACCTGATCCTGAAGCTCCTCAACTGGAACATCCAGGCCCCCGGCGCCACTTCGATCATCATCCTCGTCCTCTTCTTCTCGGGAGTGCAGCTTCTCTTCCTCGGCACCATCGGTGAATACGTGGGCGCGATCCACGCACAGGTGAGGCGAAGACCTTTCGTGATCGTCGAGGAGGCGATCAACTTCCCCGCCCGCTCCAGCTCATCGAGACCGGTTCCCGAGCCGGCCCTTCAGCCCGAGGAACGCCTCCGCCGCACGCTCGGCTGATACGGTCATGCCCTCCCTGCCCAACTCCGACCTCGAAGAGATCACTCGAGGTGGATTCGCCGACCTGAAGTCGCTCGCAGGCGGTCACCTCCTCCTGACCGGAGCCTCGGGGTTCTTCGGACGGTGGCTCGTCTCCTCCTTCCTGCATGCCAACCGGACCCTCGGCCTCCGAGCGCGCTGCACGGCGATTGCGCGGAGAGCCGTCCGGCTGCGGGAGGAGGACCCTCTCCTGGCAGCCGATGCTGCGCTGGAGCTCGTCGACGCCGACGTCCGGACGTGGGTTCCGCCCGGCGGCGCGTCCTTCACCCACGTCATCCACGCGGCGGCTTCGGCGGGAACACCTGCCCCTTCGATTGGTCGCGACGAGATGCTCGCCACGGTCGTCGACGGAACGCGAAACGTGCTCTCGCTCTGCCGTTCATTCCGGCCCGCTCGCGTCCTGTTCACGAGCTCCGGCGCCGTCTACGGCCGACAGCCTGTCGACCTCGACCGGATCACGGAGGACTACTGCGGTGGCCCCGACCCAGCCCACCCCGACAGTACCTACGCCGAGGCGAAACGACTCGCCGAGAACTGCTGCGCAATCGCCGCAGCAGATCACGGAGTTCCAGTCGCCATCGCACGCGGGTTCGCCTTCGCAGGGCCTCTCGTTCCACTCGACGCGCACTTCGCCTTCGGGAATTTCATCGCGGACGCCCTCTCCCGCCGAACGATCGTCGTCCGGGGAGACGGGACACCCTTTCGCTCCTACCTCTACGCCTCTGACCTCGTTCGCTGGTTATGGGCACTCCTGGCTCGCGCCCCGGTCGGTCGCGCCTACAACGTGGGATCCGATCTCGCGACTTCCATCGCCGAGCTCGCGCACTCCATCGCCCGCACCGCGGGGGTCGACGTCGAGATCCGGGGCATTCCGACTCCCGGGAGAACCCCCGACCGCTACGTCCCGTCCATCGACCGGGCGCGCCGCGAGCTCGGGCTCGACGTGAGTGTCGACCTCGCCACGGCCGTCGACCGAACGCTTTCTTGGTACATTTCCCAGCCGAGGAAGTCCTCGGGCCCGCGTTCCGGGGCAGGTGACGTCAGTTCCAAGGAGGTCCCAGAATGGCGACCGTGAGGATCGGTGATCGGCACGTAGGAGAAGGCCAGTCCTGCTATCTCATCGGAGAGATCGGGATAAACCACAATGGCGATGTCGAGATCGCGAAGAAGCTGATCGAGCTCGCTAAGGCCAGCGGCTGCGACGCGGTGAAATTCCAGAAACGAACGCCCGATCTCTGCGTGCCGGAAAACCAACGGGACATCCTCCGGGAGACGCCCTGGGGCCTCATCTCCTACATCGACTACAAGAAGAGGGTCGAGTTTTCGGAAGAGGAGTACTCCGCTATCGACGCGTGCTGCCGGAGCACGGGAATCACCTGGTTCGCCTCCTGCTGGGACATTCCGTCCGTCGACTTCATGGAGCGCTTCACCCCCCCCTGCTACAAGATCCCGTCCGCCAGTCTCACCGACGACGAACTCCTCGAGTACACGGCCTCCAAGGGACGCCCGATCCTCCTTTCGACGGGGATGAGCACGCTCGATCAGATCGACCACGCCGTCGCCCTGCTCCCGCGCGAGTCCCTCGTCGTCCTACAGGCCTGCAGCACGTACCCTGCGCCATACGAGGAGCTGAATCTGAAGGTGATCCCGGCTCTTCGAGACCGGTACGGGGTCCCTGTCGGGTACTCCGGCCACGAGAGCGGAATCGCTTCTACCGTGGCCGCGGTGGCGCTCGGCGCCGCCGTCATCGAGCGTCATATCACCCTCGATCGGTCGATGTGGGGAACCGATCAGGCCGCCTCCCTCGGACCGAGCGGACTTCAGAAGCTCGTCCGCGACATCCGGCTCGTCGAGACCGCGCTCGGCGACGGCCGGAAGAGAGTCTTCGAGAGCGAGGTCGCCGTGATGAAAAAGCTTCGACTCCGGTGAGCCAGGCCGGGAGGACCATGGACCGGGGCGAGATCATCGCAAGGGCCCGGAGGGTCCGCCTCGTCATCACCGACAACGACGGGGTCCTCACCGACGCGGGCGTCTACTACTCCGAGCGGGGCGAGGAGCTCAAGCGCTATTCCCTGCGGGACGGCTCAGGCGTCATACGGCTCCGTGCCGCCGGGATTCCCACCGTCATCCTGACCGGAGAGGCTGGCGGCGCCGCCATCGGCCGCGCACGAAAGCTCGAGGTCGCGATCTACCCGGGCGTCGCCGACAAGGCTACGGAGCTTCCTCGCATCCTCTCCGACCACGGCGCCGACGAATCGGTCGTCGCTTACATTGGAGACGACTACAACGATCTCGGAATCATGGACGTCGTGAACCGGACGGGACTGACCGCAGCGCCCGCCGACGCCATGCCACTCGTGCGCGACCGGGCGATCTTCCGCTGCCGGGCGAGGGGCGGCCACGGGGCCTTTCGTGAGTTCGCGGAGTTCATTCTCCGGCACTCATCCCCGGTCCCTCCTGATCCACCATCCTGATTCCCTGGACCGCACCGCTGCCCTGATGCTGACGGGAGATCGGCCCAGAAGACGTGGCATCAGGCGCTCGCGACCCTCGTCGAACCCCCCGAATCCCCTGGCGAGCCTCCCCGAATGCGTTCTCCGGGCTCACCGCGCGGCGTCGAGCCGCTGGAGCATTTCCTGCCGGCTCGCGTCGATGTTGTCGGGAAGCGTCCGGAGGTAGTAGCAGTCACGGCAGGCAGCGTTGTCGGAACGCCGCCCTTCGAGGTGCATCCGGCGGAGCTCCCGGAGCCGTTCTCCCTCCCAGATCTCGCGCAGGCTCTGCTCTCGCAGGTCTCCGCAGATCGTTGCATGGAGCCAGTCCTCGTTGCACAGGCTCACCGTCCCGTTCCAGTTCACGGCCAGCATGAAGAACGGGAGCGGGCACGCGATCTTCTCCACGAGCGGCCCGCCTTCGAACGTCGTCGGGTTCGTCCCGAGGGTCCAGTCCTTCATTCCGCTCGCGCTCCATCCGTGAAGCTGCTCGATCGCGCAGGAGTCGCTGATCGGGCCGAAGTCGTCCAGGAACTTCCTCTTCTGTCCTTCCGTGAATCCCGCGTCCGCGATCTTCACGTAGATCCGGCAGCTGCCTCGGCGCTCGTAGAGATCTCGGACACCCTCCACCATCTTCTCGTAGTCGACCTTCGTCTGCGTAACGGTCCAGTAGCCCTCCGCATCCACGGCATTGACGCTCACGCCGATGAAGTCAAGCCCGGATTCGATGAGCTGCCGGTTCAACTCGGGCTCCAGCAGGAGGCCGTTGGTCTTGATCCAGGCTTCCCGGGTCACGCCGCTCGACTTCAGCAGTCGCACCATCTCGGCGAATCTCGGGTGAAGAAGCGACTCCCCATCCTTGTAGAGGTTGACCCGTCGCAGCTCGACGCCCCAGCTTCGAAGGTCGTCGACCAGCTTCTCGAAGATCGCCATCTCCATGAACCCGTTCGGCCTGATTCTCCTCAGCTTCGGATCGCCCGTCGGACAGAACGTGCACCTCATGTTGCACAGCGAGGTTGGCTCCACGTAGAGCGCGAGCGGCTTCGAAAGCGGGGCGTTCGCCCCGAGATCCACCCGTCCCCTCTCGCGAAGCTCAATCGCCTGGATCTTCATCGCTCCCCCCTATCGCGCCAGCTCACCCGGTCCAAGACAGCTCCGACCCCTCCTCGTCCCGTCGGAGGCCGGAATCGCACGGCATCCGCCGTTCATCGCGCGAGCCACCCCCCGTCAACTGGCACCGTGACGCCGGTAATGTAGCGCGCTTCCTCGCTGCAAAGGAACAGCACCAGGGTCGCCGCCTCGTCCGGCGTTCCGAATCGACCCACCGGAATCCGTCCGCGAATCGCCTCGGCGTGCGCCGGATCTGCCAGCAGGGACTCGAGCATTTCCGTCTCTATATAGCCCGGCGCGACGCAATTCACCGTGACACCCCGGGGGCTCCACTCGTTGCTCAGGCACTTCGTGAGCTCAATGACGCCAGCCTTCGCCACGGAGTAGGCGACGATGCCTCGAGTACCCTGGATCCCGGCGATGCTCGAGAAGTTCACGATCCGACCTCCACCACGCTCGATCATCCTCAGCGCTGCCTGTCGCGAAAGGTCGAAGGCCGCAGTGAGATGGAGCTCGAGCTCCTCGTCCCACGACTCGATGGGGAGCTCCAGGGCCGAGGAGTGACTCTGCGCGCCCGCGCAATTCACGAGAATGTCGATCTCATCGAAGGCCCGCGCCCGGGCCATCCTGTCCCGCAGGTCGAGGCCCGTAGTTCTCGAGAGCACTGTCACCTGTGCACCCGACTCCCGGAAGGCGGCTGCGACGGCCGCGCCGATTCCCCGGCTCCCGCCCGTCACGACCGCGCTCTTGCCGGCGAAGTCAAAGGACACCGACCGTTTCATGCCGCCCTTCCAGCCGCGCCGTCGCCTGAACTCCTCGCCGCAGACGCCTCCGCCTTCGCGATGCCGGCCGTCACAGGACGAAATCCCCGATCCCCATGTCGAACGGGATCGTCACGCCACTCATCGCGTGAATGTCCTTCTCGACGAGGAACCTCACGAAAGCTCCGATCTCCGCCGGATCCACGACTCGCTTCGTCGGGAGACCGTCGGCGACGTCCTCGATCGTCCGCCCTGACTTCGCGGCGAGCTCGGCCAACCTGTCGGTCCGAGTGGGCCCCGGCGCGATGTTGACGAAGCTGACGTTGCGCAGCATGGCAGTCTTACTGGCGGTCTTGAAGACGCTGATGAAGGCGAGGCGGAGACTGTTCGACAGCGCCATCTTCGGGCCAGGCTCGCGTACATGGAACGACGAGATCAGGATGACGTGGCCTCCGTTCCGGACGTGGACCCTCTGGAGAAGGAGGACGAACGACAGGAAGAGCTGATGGAAGTACCTCGTCCAGAGTTCCTCCGTGATCTCGTCGAAGGGAAGGGCCGGAGGTCCTCCCGTGTTGAGAACCAGCACGTCGGTCTCGGGGTGGAGGGCGGCGAACCTCTTGACCGCCTCCAGGTCGCTCGTGTCCAGGTCGCTCCTGCCCGTCACGACCAACTCCTCCACGACGTCGCGAAGGCCGTCTGCGATGGCTCGGCCAATGCCTCGAGTCCCGGCCAGAACGATCGCCTTCTTCTTCATAGTCTTCGCTCCAACGGGACCTTCTCCCCGCTGCCAACGGCCGCTGCGAGTATCTCGAGATCAGCCGACGTCTTCGCCACGTCTGAAATCCGTAGGGCGTGAGCGTCGTCGGGATAGGGCCCCTCGGCGTCTTCCTTCACGTAGAGGAACATCGCGTCGGGCCGCGTCGCGAGCGCGAGATAGGCGACGCGATGGTCGGCGCAGTGGAGGCCGAAGGCGACGGGCCGTTCCGTCGCGGCCCGAATCGTTTCGATGGCTCGGACGTTCTGGTCCGGAATTGCCGCGGACAGCTGCGTATGGATGAAACCCATCGAGTCGTTTCTCCGGGCCGCGGAGATGATGTCCGCAAGCCCGGAAACCCCCGTAGACGCCCAGATGAACCGTCCGCTCGCGGCCAGGGCCTCCTGGACGGTCGGATTGACGAGATCCCAGCTGAGGGACTTGAAGAACGCCGCGCCCGCGTTCGCCAGCGCTGGAACGAGCGAGGGATCGCAGATCGCGAATCCGACTTCGGCGCCGGCCTTCGCGGCACGGGCGACCGCCTTTTCGTAGAAGGTCAGAGGAAGCTCCCGCTTCCAGGGCTTCGACCCGTCGTAGAAGGACGGCTCCCGGATCTGGAAGGTGACCGCACGGACGCCGGCCTCAAGCAGCCCTTCGAGCATCCGGTCCGCGGCCTCGACCCCCCCGCGATGGTTCAGGCCGATCTCGGCGACGATCCTCACGGTCCTACCAGCACGTTCGGCCACCGTCGACGACGAGGTTCGACCCGGTCATGTACGAGGAGGCATCCGAGCAGAGGAACAGAACAGCGCCCTGGTACTCGTCGGATCGCGCCATCCGACCGAGGGGGGACAGCTCCGAGAAACGGCGGACGAAGAGCTCGTCCTGCAGGTTGTACGTCCCTCCCGGAGAAAGCGCGTTCGCTCTCACCCCCTGCGCGGCCCAGTAGGTCGCGAGGTAGCGCGTCAGGCCGTACATCGCCGATTTGACGACGCCGTAGGCGACGGGCTTCACCGGCTGCTCGCCCTCGGGCACGCCTTCGACCCTGTACAGGCGCTGATCCGGGCCGATGAGGCCAAGGTCCGATGCGACGTTGACGATGACGCCGGATCTGCGCCGGGCCATCTCCGTGCCGAACACCTGAGCGCAGAGGAATGCGCCCGTGATCCCCACGGCCAGATCCTCGTTCCACTGCTCGAGCGAGTACGTCTCGAGCCGCGACCAGAGGGCCGTGTCGCCGACCCTCGGGTTGTTCGCCGCGTTGTTGATCAGGATATCCACTCGACCGTAGAGCCCGAGTACCCGCTCGAGCGCAGCCCGGACGTCTCCCGGTTTCGTGATGTCCGTTCCGGAGGCGCTCGCGGGGACGCCGTATTCCGCCTCGATCCTCCGGGCGGTCTCCGACGCTTTCTCCTCGGCGAGGTCGAGCACGACGGGGATGCCGCCGGCGCTTGCGATCGCCTCTGCGTGTTTCATTCCGAGCAGGCCGGCCCCTCCGGTGATGACGGCGACCCTCCCGGACAGGTCGAACGGAGTCCCTTCGTAGCTTCTCCTCATGCGAGACCGACCACCTTTCCCGTCACGATCGATTCGTGTATGGCACCCGCCACGAGCTGGCTCGCAATGGCGTCCGTCAACGACGCCACCGGGCTCTCGCACCCGTCGAGACACGCGAGGAAGTGCCGCATCTCGTCCAGGAACAGTGTGTTCCTCTCGAAACCAGGGAAGGTCCGGATCTCCGCCGTGCCCTCCCGGTCGATGCGTGTGAGGCTGGGAACCGTGAGGTCGATCTCGATCCGCCCGGCGTCCCCGAGGATTTCCCAGCGGCGGCTCCCCGGGAGCTGAAGGTAGTCCTGCTGCACGTGAACCGAAACCGGTCGCCCTCGGACCTCGCAGTCGAGAAGGGTGCTCGCAAAGTCCTCGACGTTCAGCTCGAGCGAGCTCCTGTGTCCGCCGAGCGAGAAGACCCTTTTCGGCATCCCGAACAGGGCGAGGGCCGCGTCGATCTCGTGGATCAGCGTCAGAACGACGCCGCCTCCGAGGTCCTCCCTGGCCGCGTAGCCGGTGCGGTAGTCTTCCCACGGGTGGAAGCCAGGGAGCCACTCCCCGATCATCAGGCGAGCCGCGACCACCCGGCCAATTGCGTCCTCCGAGAGCATCCTCCGGGCCTCCCGGAAGCACGGGTGGAAGCGCATCTGGAAGCCGACCAGCACGACGAGCCGCTGCTGCCGAGCGAGCTGGACGAGGTCGTCGGTCCCGTCCAGGTCGTGCGACAGCGGCTTCTCGATGAACAGGTGTGCGCCCCGCTCTGCCGCCGCATACGCGACGGGGAGATGGAGCTTCGTCGGGTTGCAGACGAGGACGGCGTCCGGACGCTCGTCGAGCGCGGCCCGGAGTGAACTGTGGCCGCGGATTCCATAGTGCTCATCGAGCCCGCTCTCGGCGACGACGCTCATCCGGTCGCCGAGAACGCGCCCATCCTTCCGAACGCGGAAGGCCGACAGGTCGATCGTGTCTCCGCAAAGAGTGCGGAGATTCCGGACGTGACGCTGGCCAATCGATCCGAGGCCAACGACCAGGAGGCGCCTCTTCTTCATCGCGACCTCCCTACTCGCCCTCGACCAGGGGCACGAACATGTTGGCCCGTAGCTCGTCAGGCCCGAGCGGTGGAGACAGGTCCTCGAGCGGGGGAGACCACATGGAACCGTCTGGCCTCCTCCGCGCCACGAGGCTGGGAACGCGCTCCTCGTCGGGCAGGACCTGAACCTGGACGAGGATGGGCCCCTGGCGGTCGAGGACCTCTCGAAGTCTCGTCGGCAGGTTCTCCGGGTCAGAGATCCTCTCGAACGGGAGACCGTAGGCGGTCGCCAGCTTTTCGAGATCGGGCAAGGTGAGGCCGCTCGACGGGTCGGCACCAACCAGGCGTCCGAAATGCCGCTGCTGCGAGGTCCGAATCGACGAGTAGCCGCCGTTGTCGAGCACGAAGATCTTTATGGGCAGGGCGAGGCGGCGGATCGTCTCCAGCTCCTGAACGTTGAACTGGAGGCCCCCGTCTCCCTTGACGAGTACCGTCGGTTTCCGGCCGGCACCCAGGCACGCTCCGACGGCCAGGGGAACCCCGTAGCCCATAGCGCCGAGGCCGGTCGTATGGACGACCTTCTGACCCCGCCGAACGTCGTGGACGAGGAGGAAGATCTCGATCGCAGACCCCGCGCACCCGGACACGACGAGCTCGTCCGTCAGGGCCCGGTCGATCGCCTCGGTGAATGCGTACATGCTGATTCTCGAAGTCCGGCGGTGCTGCGGCAGGACCAGCGGGTACTTCGCCTTCCACTCCCGCGTCTGATCCACCCAGGCCCGCCTGTCGACCCGGGCAGGCCTCTGCTCCAGTCTTCGGACCAGCTCCTCGAGAAACAGGCGTGCATCACAGTGAATGGAAAGGTCGACCGGGTTCTTGCGCAACTCGGCTTCGTCGATGTCGACGACGACCTTCTTCGCTCCCCTTGCGAGAGCCGCCGGCGCGTAGCCGCTGATGACGAGGTCGAGTCGCGCCCCGACGGCGAGGAGTGCGTCGCTGTTCTGAAGTGTGAAGTTCGCGCCCCTCGGAGCGACGAGACCCGGACGTCCAGCGAAGAGCGGGTGGTCGCAGGGGAGCAGATCGATCGAGTGCCAGGTAAGGAGAACGGGAATGCCGAGGAGATCGACGGCGTGGGCCATCACCTCCTCACCATGGGCACAACGGACACCGTTTCCGATCAACACGACGGGTCTGCGCGACGATTCGAGGATGTCGACCGTCGCATCGACGAGCTGGGCGACCCGTGGCGCATCCGAGCCGAGCTCGGGGCCCTCTGATACGAAGCCGGCGAGGGCCTCCGGATCGATCTGCGCACCCTGGACGTCGAGGGGGAGATCGATCCAGACGGGACCCGGGCGACCTGTCGTCGCGAGGTGGCAGACCCTCTCCAGCTCATACCGGATCCGGTCCGGCTCTTCGACCAGGACCACCGCCTTCGTGATGGGTCGGACGATCGACACGATGTCGACCTCCTGGACACCATACGACCTCACACCCCGACTCTTCGCGAGGTCCGCCCTCTTGACCTGACCGGAGAGGAAGAGGACAGGCGACGAGTCGAGCCACGCACCGGCCACACCCGTTACGGCGTTGGTGCCGCCGGGTCCCGCGGTAACGAGCGCCACACCGAGCGTTCCGGTTGCCTTGGCGTAGCCCTCGGCCGCGATGGCCGCTGCCTGCTCATGATGGTGACCGACCGGCTCCAACGCAGGCGTGCCCCCGAGAGAGTCGTTCAGGTGCATCGCAGCGCCGCCCGGGACGAAGAACACCTGGCGGACGCCCCGGTTCGCGAGGAACCGCATGACGTAGTCGGAGAGCCTCATCGCCCGGTGCCCAACCTCGAGCTCGAATCGTTCGCAACCTCCGGGGACACCGCCGAGTGGCCGGAATGACGCCGAATCGCCGGGAATCCGTTCCCCGCCGCGTCGAGGACAGGGTGAGGAGCGACCCCGGTTTCTGCGTGTACCATTTGTTCCTCGGCGGCCTGGATCCGGGTCTGACCGGTTTCCGCGGCGCGTTGAAGATGAATCATACGATGCGGCGGCGTTACGTCCGAGCCGATCCCGGCACGAGGATCAGACAGGCGCAGAGCGCCGACGAAAGACACGAGAGGCGCTGCTCTCCGGTTTCGACTCCGAACGAGCCCCGACCATCACCGCCAGGACCGCCGACCTCGAAATGACTTATCGGGTTGGAGCGAGGCTCGCTAGACTACGGCGCATGAGTGTCCTCCCGTGAAGACCGTCCTCCTCGCCGGCGGCCTCGGAACACGCCTGGCCGAGGAGACCGCGGTCATTCCGAAACCGATGGTCGAGATCGGCGGACGCCCGATCCTCTGGCACATCCTCAACATCTACGCGGCGAACGGCTTCCGCGAGTTCGTCCTCGCTCTCGGCTACAAGGGCGAGGTCGTGAAGGACTACTTCCGGAACTTCCGCGAGAGGAACTCCGACCTCACGGTGAAGCTCGCACGCGGCGAGGTGACCGCGCACGACGCGGCGCACCCCGACTGGACGGTCCACCTCGTCGACACGGGCCTTGGCACGGCCACGGGCGGTCGCCTGAAGCGGCTCTCATCCTGGCTCGCCGACGATGAGACCTTCATGATGACGTACGGGGACGGCGTGGCCGACATCGACGTGAAGCGGCTCCTGGCGTACCACCGCGCCCACGGAAAGCTCGGGACGCTGACGGCCGTCCGGCCCCCGGCGCGCTTCGGCGGCCTCTGGCTCGACGGCGAGAAGGTGACTTCCTTCACCGAGAAGCCGCACGCGACAGAGGGCTGGATCAACGGCGGTTTTTTCGTCCTCCAGCGCGAGGTCCTCGACCTGATCGCCGGGGACGACACGCCCTGGGAGCGGTTTCCCCTCGAAACGCTCGCCGCCCGAGGAGAGCTGATGGCGTACCACCACGACGGCTTCTGGCAGCCGATGGACACGCTCCGGGAGAAGCGCTTCCTCGAGGAGCTGTGGGCCACGGGGAACGCGCCGTGGAAGGTGTGGCCGTGAGCGGCCTGGCAGGTCGCGCCGTCTTCGTCACCGGCGGCACGGGTTTCATCGGCTCGTGGCTCGTTGCGCGGCTTCTCGACCTCGGGGCACGGGTCACCGTCCTCGTCCTCGACCACGACCCCTCCTCCGAGCTGATCCGGACGGGCCGTATAGGCGCCTGCCGGGTCGTCGACGGCCGGCTCGAGGAGATCGACGACGTCGAGCGGGCTCTCCTGGCGAGCGAGGCCGAGATCGTCTTTCACCTCGGTGCGCAGGCGCTCGTGATTCCCGCTCTCGCGGCGCCGCTCCTGACGCTCGAGGCGAACGTGCGCGGCACCTACAACCTCCTCGAAGCCTGTCGCCGGCACGCAAAGGGCCTCTCCGCGGTCGTCGTCGCCTCAAGCGACAAGGCCTACGGCGACGTCCCCGTCCTCCCGTACACCGAGGAGATGCCGGTCGCCGGGCGCCACCCCTACGACGTCTCGAAGAGCTGCGCCGACCTGCTGGCGAGGGCCTACGCGCACACGTACGGGCTCCCCGTGACCGTGGCCCGCTGCGGGAACGTCTACGGAGGCGGCGACCTCGCCTGGAGCCGCATCGTCCCGGGCACGATCCGTTCGGTCCTGCGCGGCGAGCGGCCCGTCATCCGTTCCGACGGCCGCTACACGCGCGACTACATCCACGTCGACGACGTCGTCGACGCCTACCTGTCGCTCGCCCTCGCGACGGGCGGAGCCGCAGGGTCGGGCGACGTCTTCAACTTCGCCCCCGGCGCCCCGGCGAGCGTACGGGAGATCGTCGACCTGATCCTCGCCATCCTCGGACGGGAGGACCTCGCGCCGGTCGTCCTCGATACCGCCCGGGCCGAGATCCGGGACCAGGCGCTCGACGCCTCCAGGGCTGGGCGGGTTCTCGGCTGGGAATCGCGCGTCGGGTTGCACGAGGGGCTGGAGAGGACCGTCCGCTGGTACCGCGCTTTTCTCGGAACGGCATGAGCGGCGACAACCTCCGCAACAGCGCCCTGCGGGATTCCGCGCAACGCGCCCCGCGGGGCGGAGGCCCCTCGTGACCGCGCGAGAGACGGATCTGCGCGCCCGGATCCTCGAGCTGACCCGGGAGTTGATTCGCGAACGGCTCGCTTCGACTCCGCCCTTCGTTCCCGGGGAGACACCGACGGGCTATGCGGGCCGGGTCTACGACGAGGAGGAGGTCGTGCGCCTCGTCGACTCCTCCCTCGACTTCTGGCTCACCCTCGGCCCGAAGGGCAAGGCCTTCGAGGAAGCCGTCGCGGCGTACCAGGGGATGCCCCACGCGGTCTACGTCAACTCGGGCTCGTCCGCGAACCTCCTGGCGCTCAGCCTCCTGACGTCGCCGAAGCTCGAGGCGCCGCTGAAGCCGGGCGACGAGGTGATCACCGTCGCCGCCGGCTTCCCTACGACGATCAACCCGATCCTGCAGGTCGGCTGCGTACCCGTCTTCCTCGACGTCGAGGTGGACACGGGCAACGTCGACACCCGGCGGCTCGAAGAGGCGATCGGCCCCAGGACCCGCGCCGTCTTCCTGGCCCACGCCCTCGGGAACCCCTTCGACCTGGACACGGTCCTCGACGTCTGCTCCCGCCGCCACCTCCTCCTCCTCGAGGACAACTGCGACGCGCTGGGCGCGACCTACCGCGGACGGAAGACCGGCAGCTTCGGGACGGTCTCCACGCTCTCGTTCTTCCCCGCGCACCACATGACGACCGGCGAGGGTGGAATGGTGCTCGTGAGGGAGGGACGGCACCGGAAGATCGTCGAGAGCTTCCGGGACTGGGGCCGGGACTGCTGGTGCGAGGCGGGCCACGACGACACCTGCCGCAAGCGCTTCGGCTGGAAGCTCGGTTCCCTGCCGGCCGGCTACGACCACAAGTACACGTACAGCCACATCGGCTACAACCTGAAGCCGCTCGAGCTCCAGGCCGCGATCGGCCTCGCCCAGATCGAGAAGCTCCCGTCGTTCGTCGAGGCCCGGAGGCGGAACCACGCGCTCCTCCTCGAGCAGATGGAGCGCTGGCGGCACTTCGTCGTCCTCCACCGCCCGACGCCCGGGGCCGAACCGTCCTGGTTCGGGTTCTTCCTCGTTCGCCGGCCCGAGGCGCCGTTCCAGCGCTCGGACCTGGTGGCCTGGCTCGAGGAACGGCGGATCCAGACCCGGCAGCTCTTCTGCGGTAACGCGCTCCGGCAGCCGGCGTACCAGGGCATCCCGCACCGGGTCGTCGGTGAGCTGTCGGCAACCGACCGCATCATGACGGACGGGCTGTTCCTCGGCGTCTACCCCGGCATCGACGAGCCGCGCCTTCGACACATGATCGACACCCTGGACGCCTTCTTCCGGCGATTCTGAGGATGAGCACGATCCGCCGCACCGGCGTCCGACTCGCCCCGATCCTCGCGTGCGTCGTCTTCGTCGCGATCCTGGCCCCCTACCACGACGTCGTTCCGTTCTGGGATGCCCGGGAGTACGCCGAGTGCGTCGTCAACGCGGCGGAAAGAGGCTACGACCCCCTGAGGCTCAACTGCGCCGGGCACCCGACCCTGCTCTACATGACTCTCCTCTGGGTTGGGCAGGCGATCTCTCCGGGCAGCACTTCGGCACTCCTCGTCGTGAACGCGCTCCTCGGTTGCCTCGCCATCTTCTCGTTCCACAGGATCGCGCGCCGCCTGATCCCGGTCGAGGAACGCGGCTCGTCACTCCTTCCCGGACTCACGACCCTCGCGTTCGCACTTCACCCAATCTTCCTCGCGGGAGCGGCGTTCCTGAACCCCGACTACGGAGTCGTGGTCTTCTTCCTGACGGCGGCGGCCTTCCTGCTCGAAGGGCGGTTTGCCGGCGCTGTCCTGGCCGGCACGTTCGCCGTCTGGTCGAAACAGCAGGGGGTCGTGGTCTACACCCTCTTCGTTTCCCTATTCGCCTTCTTTCACCTCCTCGCGGCCGAAGGGCCGTGGCGCCGGACCGTCGCCTCGTCGAAGCGCCTCCTGTGGCTCCTCCTTCCGACGGTGTCGTTCGCCCTCTATCCGATCCTCAAGCACTATCGGTTGATCGGTCTTCCGTTCTTCGAGGCCAGGAGCGGGGCCGCCGGCCTCCTGGCATCCGCTCTGAGCGTCGGTTCGCACCGCGTCCTCCTGGGATACCTGATCCTGATCTTCGTCCTCAACGTCGCCTGGCTGCCCTCGCTGATCTCCCTGGCCGGCTTCGCGAAGTGGCTCGTCGACGTGAGGTTCCGGGTCGTGTCCGCCTTCCGCGGGAGACTCGCGGTCTCGGAAGTGCTCCGGGACCGACTCGTGGTGACGCTCGGTTTCGTTCTGGCGACGCTCGTCCTCACGCGCTTCCAGACCTACCTGAACTCCCGGTACTTCCTTCCTCTCTATCCTCTCCTCCTCCTTTGCACCCTGGTGGGGATTCACGAGCTGACCGGCAACCGGGCGATCCAGGGACTGGCGATGGGAGCGGTGTGCCTCGTGTTCAGCCTGTCGATCTGGCGGACGACGGACCCGGTCTCCCGCGCAATCTTCGGCACCTTCGAGTTCGGGGACCACGAGATGCTCCGAATGACCTCTCTCACGGGAGAGTGCTGCGGCTACGGCCGGGACCAGCTCGTCTACAGCCTGGAGTTCGCCCAGTTCCATTACGTCATGGACCAGATGCTGCCTGCCCTCACGGCCGCCCCCCGCCCGCCTGCCGTCGTCTGGCCGGGCGTGAACTGGAACCTCTTCGGGCCCGTCGATCGGAGTTCGGGTCGACGGACGCTTCGCCGGACCGGGACCTTCCGCTTCGAGGCCATCTCATCGATCCCCCTGGTCAGGGGGCAGCTCCACCTCGATCGGCTCCTGCTCCTCGAATTCCCGAACTTCGTCGAGGAGAGTCCGCTGCGCTTCCTGCTGCCACGGTACGTGATCACATCCCTGGACTGGTACGGGAGCTCCGGGTATCGCGCCGCCGTCATCCAGCTCGAGGCGAAGCCCGTCAAACCGCCGGCCACCTCACCCGAAGGACGCTGACAGCGGCTTCCCACAAGTCATCCGCTCACGGGCCGGGGACGTGAAGAGGCCCGGCACCTTTCGGTGCCGGGCCTCTTCGTCCCTGCGCGGAGGGGGCTTTGGGAGAACCCGGCATACCGGGCTCTCCCAGGTTCTTCCTAGTACATCCCGCCCATGCCGCCGCCGCCGCCGGGCATCGCGGGGGCCTTGTCCTTCTCCTTGATCTCGGAGATGAGGGCCTCGGTCGTCAGCATGAGGCTGGCGATGGAGGAGGCGTTCTGCAGCGCCGACTTCGTGACCTTGGCCGGGTCGATGATCCCCGACTTGAGCAGGTCCTCGACCTTCTCGGTGGCCGCGTTGAAGCCGATGTTGCCGCCCTTCTCCTTGAGCTCCTTGAGGATGACCGCGCCCTCGATCCCCGCGTTCGCGATGATCTGGCGGGAAGGCTCCTCGAGGGCCCTCTTGACGATGTTGATGCCGACCTGGATGTCGCCCGATTCCTTGAGCGTGCCGACCGCGTCCATCGCGCGAAGGAGCGCCACGCCGCCGCCGGGGACGATGCCGTCCTCGACCGCCGCCTTGGTGGCGTGCATCGCGTCCTCGACGCGGGCCTTCTTCTCCTTCATCTCGGTCTCGGTGGCCGCGCCGACCTTGATGACCGCGACGCCGCCGACGATCTTGGCGAGCCGCTCCTGCAGCTTCTCGCGGTCGTAGTCCGAGGTCGTCTCCTCGATCTGCGCCCGGATCTGCTTCACGCGGCCCGAGATCGCTTCCTTGCGCTTGCGCTCGGTCGTGTCGACGACGATGGTGGTGTTCTCCTTGTCGACGACGATCTTCTTGGCCTCGCCGAGGTCGTCCCACTTGACGTTCTCGAGCTTGATGCCGAGGTCCTCGGAGATCATCTTGCCGCCCGTGAGGATCGCGATGTCCTCGAGCATGGCCTTGCGGCGGTCGCCGAAGCCCGGCGCCTTGACGGCGCAGACCTGGAGCGTGCCGCGGAGCTTGTTCACGACGAGGGTCGCGAGGGCCTCGCCCTCGATGTCCTCGGCGATGATGAGGAGCTGCTTGCCCTGCTTGGCGGTCTGCTCGAGCACGGGGAGGAGGTCCTTCATCGAGGAGATCTTCTTCTCGAAGATGAGGATGCGGGCGTTCTCGAGGACGGACTCCATCCTCTCGGCGTCCGTGACGAAGTAGGGGGAGAGGTAGCCGCGGTCGAACTGCATCCCCTCGACGACCTCGAGGGTCGTGTCGAGGCCCTTGGCCTCCTCGACCGTGATGACGCCGTCCTTGCCGACCTTGTCCATCGCCTCGGCGATGATCTTGCCGATCTCCTCGTCGCCGTTGGCGGAGATGGTGCCGACGAAGGCGATCTCCTTGGCGTCGACGCTCTTCTTGAGCTTGTCGATCGACTCGACGGCCTTCTTCACGGCGATCTCGATGCCGCGCTTGAGCTCCATCGGGTTGTGGCCGGAGGTGACCATCTTGATCCCCTCGCGGTAGATGGCCTGCGCGAGGACCGTGGCGGTCGTCGTGCCGTCGCCGGCGATGTCGGAGGTCTTGGAGGCGACCTCGCGGACCATCTGGGCGCCCATGTTCTCGAGCGGGTCGGCCAGCTCGATCTCCTTGGCGACGGTGACGCCGTCCTTGGTGATCAGGGGCGAGCCGAACTTCTTCTCGATGACGACGTTGCGGCCCTTGGGGCCGAGGGTGACCTTGACGGCGTCGGCCAGCTTGTTGACGCCGCGGAGGATGCTCTGGCGAGCGTCCTCGCCGTAGGTGATGTTCTTGGCAGCCATTTCTCTAACCTCGCCTTACTTCGCGTCGACGATGGCCAGGACCTCGTCCTCACGGAGGATGAGGAAGTCCTGCTCGTCGAGCTTGATTTCGGTGCCGGCGTACTTGCCGATGAGGACCTTGTCGCCCGTCTTGACGGTCAGGGCCACGCGCTTGCCGTTGTCGTCGAACTTGCCCTCGCCGACGGCTTCGACCGTGGCCTCCATGGGCTTCTCCTTGGCCGTGTCGGGGATGATGATGCCGCCGCGGACCTGTTCCTTGGTCTCGATCCTCTTGACGAGGATCCGGTCATAGAGAGGACGAATCTTCATTTCATGCTCCTTCATGGGTTTCGGGTCTCTCGGGGCAGTTGGCCCCTGGTGAGGGTTCTCTTGGCGCTCGTTAGCACTCGCGGGTGGCGAGTGCTAACAACCTATAACCTGCGTGCGCTCTTGTCAAGGGTGGGAAACGACACGCCTGGGAAAACGCTCCCGGGACGGCGTTCTATTCCCTCGAGAACTGCGCCAGGTGGTATGCGACGAAGGCCTTCTGCGACGGCGCCAGTTCCGGAAACACTGGCAGCGCAAGGGTTTCCAGCGCCGCACGCTCGGCCTGTGGGAAGTCGCCAGGCTTCCCGCCAAGCCCGGCGAAGCACTCCTGGAGGTGGAGCGGAACCGGGTAGTAGACGGCGTGACCGATCTTGAGCTGGACGAGACGCTCTTTCAGGGCGTCCCGCCGTCCCCGGGCGACCCGGACGACGAACTGGTTGTAGACGTGGTGCTGACCAGGCGCCTCGCGCGGGAACGCGATCCCGCCCTCTTCGAAAGTCCGCCCTCCGTGCTCGAGGAAACGCCGCTCGATCTCGGCCGCGTTCTGCCTCCGGCCCTCGGCCCAGGAGTCCAGGTGCGGCAGCTTGACGTGCAGGACGACCGCCTGGAGCGCGTCGAGGCGGAAGTTGCCGCCCACGAGCTTGTGGTGGTAGCGGCTCGTCTCGCCGTGCATCCGCAGCGCTCGAAGCGTTGTTGCGAAACCGTCGTCGTTCGTCGTCACCATCCCGCCGTCGCCGAAGCCACCGAGGTTTTTCGACGGGAAGAAGGAGAACGCGCCGAATTCGCCCATCGATCCCGCCTTGCGCCCCTTGTACGCGGCTCCGAGCGACTGGCAGGCGTCCTCGATGACCGGGATCCCCTTCGCCTTCGCGACCGCCAGGATCGGGTCCATGTCGGCGCATTGGCCGTAGAGATGGACCGGCTGGATCGCCTTCGTCTTCGGCGTGATCGCCTGCGCGAGCTTCTCCGGGTCGACGTTGCAGGTCACCGGGTCGATGTCGCAGAAGACCGGGCGCGCCCCGAGCCTCACTACAGCTCCCGCCGTTGAGAAGAAGGTGTAGGGGGACGTGACGACCTCGTCTCCAGGCCCGATCCCGAGCGCCATCATCGCGGCGAGCTGGGCGTCGGTGCCGGAGGACATGCCGATCGCGTGCTTGACGCCGACGTACTCGGCGATCGCCTTCTCGAACGCCTCGACCTTCGGGCCGAGGATGAAGCCCTGGCTCTCGAAGAGCTCGTCCGTCGCCGAGCGGATCTCGTCGCGGAGGGTGGCGTACTGCTTCTTCAGGTCGAGGAGAGGGACGGGGACGGCGAGCGGCATCGTCGGTTCCATAGCGGCCGGGAAGCATACGGCAGTGTGGCCCTGGAATTCACCCGGTGCCGACCGAGCCGTCCCCCGGACCGTCCGGAAGGCCCTTTACCGGATCCAGTACCTCGGAGCCGGACGCCGCCGGGGCTTCAGAAGCGCGAGCAGCGCGATCCCCGCCGCGAAACCGCCGACGTGGGCCCACCAGGCGACCCCTCCTGCGGCCGCCCCGGCCTTTCCGGAGGTGACGAGCGCGGCGGAGCCCTGCCAGAACTGGAGGAGGAACCAGAGGAGGAGGAAGAGGAAAGCGGGAACCTCGACGAGAGGAAAGAGAAAGAAGAGAGGGACGACCGTGACGACCCGGGCGTGCGGGTAGAGGACGAAGTAGGCGCCGAGGACGCCGGCGATCGCCCCCGAAGCGCCGACCATCGGGACGAGCGACGCCGTGGCGAAGAGGCCCTGAAGCAGCGCCGCCAGGACGCCGCACCCGAGGTAGAAGAACAGGTAGCGGCCATGGCCGAGCGCATCCTCGACGTTGTCCCCGAAGATCCAGAGGAAGAGCATGTTCCCCGCGAGGTGGAGCAGCCCACCGTGGAGGAACATCGAGCTGAAGAGGCCGAGGACGCCGATCGGCAGGCTTCCCGGACCCAGCTCGCCCGCGTGAAACAGCCGCGCGGGAACGAAACCGAAGGCCCTCACGAGCGTCTCGCCTCCGTTTCCGGAAACGAGCTGCAGGACCCAGACGCCGATGCAGGCCGCGATGAGGGCACCGTTGACGAGCGGGACGGTGCGGGTCGGGATCGTGTCGCGCAGAGGGATCAAGGCGCCGGGAATGATACGGGCGATACTCGCGGCCCTCGAAAAACGAAACGCCCCGGGGAACACCCGGGGCGCCGCGGAGGCAGGGAAACCTGCGCGGAGAGGCCTATCGGCCTCCCGCGTTCCTCGCCAGGAGGACTACTTCCTCTTCTTGTTGAGGAGAGTCTTGAGGTCCTTGCCGGCCTTGAACTTGGCGACCTTCGACGCGGCGATCTTGATCTTCGCCTTCGTCTGCGGGTTGATGCCGACGCGGGCCTTTCTGTCGGCCACACTGAAGATCCCGAGGCCCGGGACGGCGACGCGCTCGCCCTTCTTCAGGTTGTCGCAGATCGAATCCACGAACCCCTCGAAGGCAGCCGTCGCGTCCTTCTTCGACAGCTCCGTGTGCTTGGAAATCGCCTCGACGATCTCGGCTTTACCGGCCATGTGCGGATTCCTCCTCTTTCTCTCTCTGTCGTGCTTGCTCCGGGTCTACGCCCCGGAAAGCCTCACGTTTGTTCGAACGGCTGAAATGTAGGATTCCATCCGCACCTTGTCAACGGAAAAGCCGCGTGTTCAGCGGCTCAATCGGTTCTTTCGGAGGACGACGGCCGAGAAACCGTCGTTTGAGGCGCCCGGAGGGACGCGGAAGAACCCGTCCGGCCGCAGGGCAGCCCGAAGCGGCGCGGGGAGCGCGTCGCCGCCGGGGCGCTCCGGCGCCGCGTCCGAGCGACCGGACAGGACGGCTGCGACGACGCCTTCGTTCTCTTCCGGCTCCAGGGAGCAGGTCACGTAGACGACGCTCCCACCGGGGGCGCAGAGGTCGAGCGCGGCGCGAAGAAGCGCCTGCTGTACGCGGGCGAGCGCCGGGAGATCGTCCGGCGAGAGGCGCCAGCGAATCTCCGGGTTCTTCCGGAGCGTCCCCGTCCCCGAGCAGGGAGCGTCGAGAAGGACGGAGCGAAACGTTTCGCGCGGTAGTGGCGGACGCGACGAATCGGCGCGGACCACGAGGACCTCGTCCCGTCGTCCCGCCGCCAGGAGTCCGGCGGCGAGCCGGCGCGATCGCGTCGGGTTGCGCTCGAGCGCGACGACGCGTCTCGCCTTTCCGCGAGCGAGAAGGGTTCGCGTCTTTCCGCCCGGCGCGGCCGCCAGGTCGACGACGACGTCCGCCGCCTCGACGAGCTCGCACATCGCCTGGGCCGCGACGTCGACGACCGCCAGCCGCCCCGACGCGATCGCCGGGTGGCTCCCCGCCGCGGACGAGGAGAGGGAGAGGGCCAGGGGCGCCCAGGGAGACGGCTCCCCCTCGAGGCCTTCCTCGCGGAGGCGTTCCCGGAGCCGCTCCACGTCCTCTCCCCGAGGGTCGAGAAGGACGTCGACCGGCGCGTCGTCGTCGTCGACGCGGAGCGCCGCTTCGGCCGCGGCGGGCCCGAGGTCCGCGAGCCAGCGCCGCACGAGCCACTCGGGGTGCGAGGTCTCGAGCGCGAGCCGCACCACCGGATCGGTCCCGCTCGGCAGGACGATCCGCGGCGGCTTCGCTTCCCGGGTCACGCGGCGGAGGACGGCGTTGACGAGCCCCGCGGCGCGCGCCGAGCGCGCAGCGATGGCCTCGACCGTTTCGCCCACGGCGGCGTGCGCCGGAATCCGGTCGAGGAGGAGAAGCTGCGCGGCCCCCGCGCGGAGGGCGGCACGGACGTCCGGATCGAGCCCTTCGAGCGGACGCGAGAGGCTCCGGGAGAGGACGTGGTCGAGAAGAGAGCGGTTCCTCAGGACCGACCGGACGATCGTGCGCAGGAGCGGCCGGTCGCGCGGGGCCAGGCTCCCCTCGCGCGCGGCGAGGAGCGGCGCGGCGAAGGCACGGTCCCGCTCGACCCGCACGAGGACCTCGACCGCGAGCGATCGCAGGGAGGTCACGCCCAGCTCTCTCCCGACGAGACCCGCTCGCCGCGCGAGAACGCCCCGGCGCCGAGAGGCTTTCTTCCCTCGGCCTGAAGGAGCGTCACGGAGAGAGCCCTTTCGCCGCAGGCGAGGACGATCTCGTTCCCGGCCGCCAGGACCTCGCCCGGCGCGGCCCCCGGCCGGCCTTCCACGTCGCGGGCCTCCAGGAGCTTCACTCGCCGCCCGCCGCGGAACGCGAAGAGGCCGGGCCACGGGGTGAAGGCGCGGAGCCTGCGGACGAGGTCGACGGCGGGCCGGGCGAAATCGGCCCGGCCGTCCTCGCGGCGGATCTTCGGGCAGATGGTCGCGAGCGCGTCGTCCTGGCGGACCGCCTCGGCCTCGCCGGAAGCGATCCGCGGAAGGGTCGCGACGAGGAGAGCCGCACCGTCCCCGGCGAGCCGCGCGGAGAGAGCTCCAGCGTTCTCGTCCGCGCCGATCGGCGTCCCGGAAGCCGCGTAGACCGGACCCGTGTCCATCCCCGCCTCCATCCGCATGATCGAGACGCCCGTCTCCGCGTCGCCTGCCAGGAGCGCCGCCTGGACCGGCGAGGCGCCGCGCCACCGCGGGAGGATCGAGCCGTGGACGTTCACGCACCCGAGCCGGGGCAGGTCGAGGACGCGCTGTGCGAGGATCTTCCCGTACGCGACGACGACGAAAAGGTCCGCGTTCGCCTCCGCGAGCCGCGCCACGGCCGCATCGTCCTTCAGCGTCGGCGGCTGGAAGACGGGAATCGCGAGCTCCCGGGCGCGCCGCGCGAGCGGAGGGTCGGCGACCTCGGCCGACCTTCCGACCGGTTTCGCCGGCTGCGACACGGCGAGGACGACGTCGTGCCCCGCGGCGACGAGGGCCTCGAGCGAAGGAACGGCGAAGTCGGGGGAGCCGAAGAAGACGATGCGCATGCCGGTGGGGATCGCCGCCTCAGCGCGGCTGGCGATCGACGTCGTCGTAGTAGTCGGGCGGCATGAGGACTTCGCGGCTCTTGGCACCCCCGCTCGGCGGGCCGACGATGCCGTCGCGCTGCATCATGTCGATGAGCTTGCCCGCACGGGAGAAGCCGATCTCGAGCCTCCGCTGGAGGAACGAGATCGAGGCCATCCGCTCGCGGACGACGAGGCGCGCCGCCTGCTCGTACATCGGATCGGCGTCGTCGGGGTTCGCCTTTCCGCCCCGGCCACCCGCCTCCATCGCGGGCTCGCGCTCGGCCGTGACGGATTCGTCGTAGATCGGCTTGGCCTGCTTCTTCAGGAAGCGGCAGATGTCCTTGATCTCGTCGCCGGAGACGTAGCCGCCGTGGACGCGCTGCAGGTAAGACGTTCCGGGCGGGAGGAAGAGCATGTCCCCCATCAGGAGAAGCGCTTCGGCGCCGGTGGCGTCGAGGATCGTCCGTGCGTCGATCTTCGTCCGGGTGGTGTAGGCGATGCGGCACGGGAGGTTCGCCTTGATCGTCCCGGTGATGACGTCGACCGAGGGACGCTGAGTCGCCAGGATGAGGTGGATGCCGACGGCCCGCGCCTTCTGGGCGAGCCGCGCGACCGATTCCTCGATGTCCTTCGGGGCGGTCATCATCAGGTCGGCGAGCTCGTCGATGACGACGACGATGTACGGCATCGGCGAGATGGTGCCGTCGGGCCCGTCGGCCTTCAGCTTCTCCCCGAGCTTCTCCCTCACCTCGGCAAGGGCCTCCGGGTCGCGGATCGCCGCGTTGTACTGCTCGATGTTGCGGACGCCGGGCCACTCGGAGAGGAGCTTGTAGCGCCCCTCCATCTCGTCGACGGCCCACTTCAGCGCGTTCGCCGCCTTCTTCGGGTCGACGACGACCGGCACGAGGAGGTGCGGCAGGTCGTCGTAGTCCTTCATGTCGTTCATCTTCGGGTCGACGAAGATGAACTTGACCTCGTCGGGGCGCGCCTTGTAGAGGATCGACGTGATCATCCCGTTCACGCCGACGCTCTTGCCGGCGCCCGTCATGCCGGCGACGAGGAGGTGGGGCATCCGCGCGAGGTCGGCGACGACGGGGTTGCCCTCGACGTCGATGCCGAGGGCGATCGTCAGGAGCGAAGGGGACCTCTTGAACTTCTCGCTCTCGATCACCTCGCGCAGCGAGATGAGGTCGCGGTTGCGGTTCGGCACCTCGATGCCGATCGCGGCCCGGCCCGGGATCCGCTCGATGCGGACCTTCTCGGCGGCCAGCGCGAGGGCGAGGTCGTTCTCGAGGCCCGACACCTGCGCCACCTTGACGCCCGCCGAGGGCTTGAACTCGTAGGTCGTGACGACCGGCCCCGGCCGGTAGCTGTCGACGACACCCTCGACGCCGAACTCGAGGCACTTGGCGGCGATGAGCTCCATCGTCTGCTGGAACTCCT
>CALBDV010000916.1 GCA_937927565.1 uncultured Holophagales bacterium | reverse complement strand
GCGTCGGGGAAGCGGACGGAGACCGCCTCGCCCGCGTCGAACGCCCGCGGGATCGGCGCGCACCCCTCGGCCTGGACGACGACCATCCTCGGCCGTGAAGGCCCGACCCAGCCGAGGCGCTCCATCTCCTCCCACGCCTTCCACATCCCGATGAGGCCCGTGCCGCCGCCGGTGGGATAGATGACGACGTCGGGGAGCGTCCACCCGAGCTGCTCGGCGATCTCGTACCCCATCGTCTTCTTCCCCTCGACGCGGTACGGCTCCTTCAGCGTCGAGACGTCGAACCACCCCTCGGCCTCCTTCCGCCCTGCGACGATCCGTCCGCAGTCGTCGATGAGGCCGTCGACGAGCGTCACGTGGGCGCCGTACGCCTCGCACTCGATCCGGAAGACCTTCGGCGTGTCGCGCGGCATGAAGACGTGGCAGGCCAGGCCCGCCTTCGCCGCGTAGGCCGCGGCCGCGCCCCCGGCGTTTCCGGCCGTCGGCAGGGCAATGGCCCGCGCCCCGAGCGCCTTCGCCATCGTGACCGCCGCGCCCAGTCCGCGCGCCTTGAACGACCCGGTCGGGTTGCCGGCCTCCTCCTTGATCCAGACGTCGGGCATGCCGAGCCGCGCCCCGAGCCTCGGCGCGTGGAGGAGAGGCGTCCCCCCTTCACCGAGGGTGACGATCTCCTCCGCGCTCCTGGCCGGCATCAGCTCGTGCCACCGCCAGATCGTCCGGTCCCGCCCGGCGACGTCCTCCCGGGAGAGAGACGGGAGCTCGTACCCGGCGAAGAGGGAACCGCCACAGCCGGACGCGGCGCAGACGTTGAGCAGACGCGTCGGCTCGAACGTCGCCGCGCACTTCGTGCAGGAGAGGTGCGTCAGGAACGAATAGCGCATGGCGGAACGCTAGCACCAGACGGTAGGATTCCGCCCACAGGAGGCCACCCATGCGTCACGTCCTCGCGCTCGCCGCCGCCGGGCTCCTCGCCGCCGCTCCGGCCCTCTCCGCCGAGGCGCCGAGAGCCCTCGCGGCCGGGGATCCGGCGCCCGCCTTCTCGCTCCCGGGCTCGGACGGAAAGACCCACGGCCTGGCCGACCACGCCGGGAAGAGGGTCGTCGTCGTGGCCTGGTTCCCGAAGGCGTTCACCGGCGGGTGAACGGCGGAGTGCAAGTCGCTCCGTGAGAGCGGCAACGAGATCCGTGCCTTCGACGTGGCCTACTTCGCCGCGAGCGTCGACCCGGTCGACCTCCTGAAGGACTTCGCGAAGTCGCTCGACGCCGACTACCCGATCCTCGCCGACGCCGACGGCTCGGTCGCCCGGGCGTACGGCGTCGTGACGGCCGACCGCGCACGGCCATTCCGATGGACGTTCTACGTCGGGAAGGACGGAAAGCTCCTCCACGTCGACCGCGAGGTGAAGGCCGCCACGGCCGGCCCCGACATCGCGAAGAGGCTGGAGCAGCTGGGCGTCGCGAAGAAGACTCCCTGACCCGCGGCACGGGCAGGGTCACCCGGACGGGTGACCCTGCCCGCGATCGTCAGGGCTTCTTCCCCTTCACCCACGTCTCGAGCCAGGTACCCGTCTCCCACAGCATGTGGAGGATGTTCTCCCGCGCCGCGTAGCCGTGGCTCTCATAGGGGAGGAGAACCAGGCGCGACCGGCCTCCCAGCCCCTGGATCGCCTCGAAGAGGCGCTCGCTCTGGAGCGTGAAGGTCCCCGGGTTGTTGTCCGCCTCGCCGTGGATCATCAGGAGCGGCTCGTTGATGCGGTCGGCGTAGTCGAACGGTGAGACCCGCGAGTAGACGTCGCGCGCCTGCCAGTAGGTCCGCTCCTCGGCCTGGAAGCCGAACGGCGTGAGGGAGCGGTTGTACGCCCCCGAGCGCGCGATCCCCGCGGCGAAGAGATCGGAGTGCGCGAGGAGGTTCGCGGTCATGAACGCCCCGTAGGAGTGCCCGGTGGCCGCGCACCGCTTCGGGTCGACGATCCCCTCCGCGTCGAGCGCGTCGATCGCCGCCTTCGCGTTCGCGACGAGCTGCTCGACGAAAGTGTCGTTCGGCTCCTTCGCCCCCTCGCCGACGATCGGGAACTGCGCGTTCTCGAGCACGGCATACCCGAGCAGCGTCCAGAACACCGGCGAAGCCCAGGACGGACGGACGAAGGCGTGCGGCGACGAGTCGACCATCCCCGCGGCCGACTTGTCCTTGTATTCGGTCGGGTACGCCTCGAGGAGGAGCGGCAGGCGGCCGTCCCGGGCCGGGTCGTAGCCCGGGGGGAGGTGGAGGTCGCCCGCGAGGTCGACGCCGTCGGCCCGCTTGTACCTGACCTTGCGCGTCTTCACCGCCTCGAGCGCCTTGAAGGGGTTGTCGAAGGAGGTGACCGGACGCGGCGCGATGCGGGCTTTCACGTTCCGGACCTGGTAGTTCGGGAACTGCTTCGAGCCCTCGACTCGGGTCAGGAGGACGCCGCGCTCGGCGTCGAGGACGCGGACGATCCGCTCGTAGGTCGAAGCCCCGTCCGCGCGCCAGAGGCGCGTCGTCTTCCCGGTGGCGAGCTCGTACGCGTCGAGGAACGGCCGGTTCCCCTCCGGCGAGTAGCCCTCGCCCGCGAGCCAGAGGCGCTTGCCGTCGCGGCTGCGCCTCAGCAGCTCGCGGCCCCGCGTGTCCGGACCCGTGACGAAATCGCCCGGCTGCGCGTAGAGGTTCTCGGTCGACAGGTCGAACAGCACCTTCGGCTCGGCGTCGCCGGCGGAGGCGTTCGTCAGGTAGGTCTTCTGGTTGCGGTCCTTCCAGCGGAAGTCCGAGAGGATCGCGAGGCCCCCTTCTCCCCAGGTGACCTCCTGGAAGCGGTTCCGCGTCTTCGCGAAAGGCTTCGGGCTCGCGTCGAAGGGAGCGTCCAGGAGGAACAGCCGGTCGCGGAACGGGACGTCGTTCGCAGGGTCCCCGCCGTCCTCGGCCTCGGCGAAGAACACCGTCGCGGGCGCGTCGTCGCGCCAGGCGAAGCCCCGGCGGCCCGACTCGGTCGCGTCGAACGCGACCGGGATCGCGTCCTGCACCGGCTTCTCGACGAGCGTCG
>CALBDV010000915.1 GCA_937927565.1 uncultured Holophagales bacterium | reverse complement strand
GTCGACGGCATCGTCTTCGTGGCCGACTCCCAGCGTCCGATGCTGGAGCCGAACAAGGAGAGCTTCCGGAACCTGCGCGAGAACCTCGCCGAGATCGGCATCCGGGTCGAGGAAGTGCCGCTCGTCCTCCAGTACAACAAGCGCGATCTCGCCAACATCCTCACGGTCGAGGAGCTCGGCGCTGCTCTGAACCCCGACGGGGTGTTCGAGGCCTTCGAGTCCTCCGCAGCGAACGGGACCGGCGTATTCGAGACGCTGAAGGGGATCTCGAAGCTGACGCTGCGGGCCCTTCGTTCCCGGATGTCCGGAGACGTTCGCCGGCCGGCGGTCTTCGCTGCCCCGGCAACCCCCACGCCGAGCCTTCACGCCCCCGACGTGGTGGCGGCGCGCCCCCCTTCCGGGGCCTTCCCGGTCCACGCGGCTTCGGAGCCTCGCTCCGCCCCTCCCTCTTCCGCGACCCTCGATCGCCTCTCGAGATTCTCCGAGCTGGCGCGTCAGCAGGCGACCGAGGAGTCCGCCAGGCCGGCCGTCCCCTCGAGCGAGTCGCACCTCCCCGCGACCGACGCCAGCCCGGCGCCCCTCGCAGCACCCCCGGTCACGCCTGCGGCCGAGGCCGAGGCCGAGACCAGGCCCGAGCCCGCGCCGGCGCCCTCCCCCGCTCCGGATGAAGCGGCGGCGGAGATCAGCTTCGGCGAGTCGTCCTCTGCTGCTCCGGCGCCGGCCGAACCGGCCGTCAAGCACGTCAAGGTCCGTTCGAGCGTCGACATCCTCTCGGAGCTCGACAAGCTCCGGAAAATCTCGACCCAGAAGGCACCCACCGGATCGGGGCCCACTCCTCGCTCCGAATCGGGGCGCCCCCGCGCCTCGGGCGCATCCATCGACGACCTCCTCGCCTCCAATCTGAATCACAAGAAGGACGTCACCCGGTCCTTCGACCTCACGATCCCGCGCCAGGTGCTGGGAAGGAGCCGACAGGTGACGATCGAGCTGAAATTCTCCGACGGGACCGGCAGCCCGCTCCTGACCGACAGCCGCTTCTCCATCGACCTTTCGAGCTCGGTCGACCTGCAGAAGCTCCTGCTCTCCCTCCGCTTCAACGTCCAGGCGGAGTAGCGACCAAAGTGACGGCAAAGACGAACGGACGACCCCACCCGCGAGTTCACTCCTGCGGACGGCTCCTCGCTCTGGGTCTCCTCGCCCCCCTCCTTCCGGCCGGCTGCTCGTCCACGACGAGCTCTTCCCTCTCGTCGTCCCCCCCCGTGGCCGTCGCGACCGCGGACGCCGCTCCAGCCTGTCCGACGCCGGACCCCCGGCAGCAGGCGAGCGACCGCTTCCATCGCGGAAAGGCCCACGCCATCGCGGGAGACGCGGCCTGCGCCCGTCTCGAGTTCGAGGCGGCCCTCGACGGATTCCGGGCCGCGATGCGGCCCGGAGACCCGGCGGACCTCGCCTTCGCCGGCCAGCTCTGGGACAGCGTGACGCTCTACGAAGCCGTGTCCACGGAAGGCGAAGAAGAAGCCTCTCCCGACTCCGGGCGAAGGGACGGGCTCCTCGCCCAGGAAGCCACCGCGTCGACCCCCGACGAGCTCGCCGTCGCCCGCCGGGAGATCGAGGAAGCGGGTACCGGCCTCGCTTTCGACGTCCCGATCGTCATCAACGACGCCGTTCTCAACGCCGTCGCCTTCTACCAGTTCCGGACGCCGAAGGCGTTCGCCGCGGCCCTTCAGAGAAGCGGACGGTACCTCCCCATGATGCGGGAGATCCTCCGCGAGAACGGCCTGCCGGAAGACCTCGTCTACATTGCGATGATCGAATCGGCCTTCAAGTCGCAGGCGCACTCGAGGGCGGCCGCGAAGGGGTACTGGCAGTTCATCTCCGGGACCGGCAAGCGCTACGGACTGAAGTCGACGCGCGAAGTCGAAGAGCGAAGCGATCCCGTGAAATCGACCCGGGCCGCGGCTGCCTACTTCCGCGACCTCTACGAGATCTTCGGGGACTGGCATCTGGCGATGGCGGCGTACAACGCCGGCGAGGGTCGTGTCCTGCGTGGTCTCCAGAGAACGGGAGCGCGGAACTACTGGGAGCTGCGCGACGCCAACGCCCTGCACCGGGAAACACGCGACTACGTTCCGTTCTTCATCGCGACGGCCCTGATCGCGAAGGACCCGGCCCGATTCGGGTTCGAGGTCGTTCCCGACCCGCCGCTCGAATTCGACCTCGTGGAGGTCCCTCGCCCGGTCGAGCTGGCCCGGATCGCTCGCGAGCTGGGCGTCAGCACCGAGACGTTGAAGTCGCTGAACGGCGAGCTCCGTGGACGGTCTACCCCCCGCGGTGTCTCGGCCTACCCGCTGCGGCTCCCGAAAGGCGCGGCGCCCGTCCTCGCCGCCCGCCTCGCGAGCATTCCCGCCGCACCCGAGTACCGCGAACGCCGGGTCACCGTGCGCAAAGGCGAAACCCTGGCCCGGTTTGCCGCCCGCAACAAGGTCAGCGTGGCCGAGATCTGCGCGGCGAACGACCTCAGCGCGAAGGCAAAGCTCCGCAGGGGTACGGTCCTCGTCGTGCCGGTCCGGGTTCCGGCCAGGGCACCCGCGCCCGCGGCGCTCGCGGAGGCGGCAGACGCGTCCGCCGCCATCGGGGAGCCGCTTCGCGGCGAGATCCGCGCGCTCCCGACCCCGTCGGCTGCCGTGGTCGACGCCGCCTCGCTCGGAAGCGGCTTCGCGGTGGTCCAGGAGGCGCCGCGAGCGCCCGCTCCCCTCCCGTCGCGCGTCGACATTCCCGCCAGCGGTTTCGAATCGCCCGCGCGGAGCGCTTCGGTCCGCCGGAAACCCGCTGCTAAGTCGAGCACTTCGGCGCGCCGCGCCTCCCACACGGTCCGGAAAGGGGACACTCTGTTCCGGATCGCGAACCGCTACGGCGTCAGCGTCGAGGCGCTGCGGGCGGAGAACCGGATCGGGCGAAAGGGCTCCATCCGGGTCGGCCAGCGTCTCTCCGTCCCCCGAGCCGCCGGCCGCTGATCGCGCGCTCATGACCGTCGCGAGGGCCTGGAGCGCTGCCCTCGTCGGGCTCGAAGCCCTGCCGGTCGTCGTCGAGGCGGCGCTCGGCTCGGGCCTCCCGGGCCTCACGGTCGTGGGCCTGCCCGACGCGGCCGTCCGGGAGAGCCGCGAGCGGATCCGCACGGCTCTTCGCCACATCGGCCTTCCCCTGCCCGGACGGAATCTCGTCGTGAACCTCGCTCCGGCCGATCTTCCGAAGAGCGGGACCGGATTCGACCTCGCCGTGGCGATGGCGATCCTGGCGGCCAACGGGGACGTCCCGGCGGAGGGCCTCGACGGGATGACCCTCGCCGGCGAGCTGGCCCTCGACGGGGAGGTACGGCCGGTACCGGGCGTACTGTCGATCGCCGAAGCCTCCCGGGCACACGGAAGGCTGCTCCTCGTCGTCGCACCGGGAAACGCCGCCGAGGCCGCCGCCGTACCCGGCATCGTCGTCCTGCCGGCGCAGCACCTCGGAGCCGTGGTGGCGCACGTGGCTGGCCGGGAGCTCCTGGCCCCGTACGCATCTTCCCCTGCCGAAGCGGAAACGGTCCCGGACGCACCGGACCTCGACGAGGTCCGCGGCCAGGCGCTCTCCAGGAGGGCGCTCGAGATTGCCGCCGCAGGCGGGCACAATATCCTGCTCTCCGGCCCGCCGGGCTCGGGGAAGACGATGCTCGCGAGGCGACTCCCCGGGATCCTGCCCCTTCTCTCGCCGGAGGAGGCCCTCGAGACGACCCGGATCTGGAGCGCGGCCGGGAGGCTACCTGTCGGCTCGGGACTCCTCAGGGTCCGCCCGTTCCGCTCCCCCCACCACGGCGCCTCGGCTCCCGCCCTCTCGGGCGGCGGATCCGACCCGCGCCCCGGCGAACTCTCCCTGGCCCATCACGGAGTGCTCTTTCTCGACGAGCTCCCCGAGTTCCGTCGCGACGCGCTGGAAGCCCTCCGCGAGCCGCTGGAAGAGGGCGTCGTCCGCGTGACGCGTGCCTCCGGGAGTCGCTCCTTCCCGGCCCGTTTCCTTCTCGTCGCGGCGATGAACCCGTGCCCGTGCGGTTTCCGGGGCGACCCGCGGAGAGCGTGCACCTGCTCCGAGCACGACGTGTCGCGATACCGCCGAAAGATCTCGGGGCCCCTCCTGGATCGGATCGACCTCCACGTCGAGGTGCCTGCCCTTCCCTCCAGCGACCTCACCACGGACGTCGCGCCGGAATCTTCCCGACACGTCAGGGAGAGGGTCCTCCGGGCGCGCGCGAGGCAGGCCTCCCGGACGGGAGATGGCCGGCTGACCAATGCAGCGCTCTCCCCGGCCCGGCTCCGGGCGACAGTGTCCCTCCACTCCGAGGCCGCGACCCTGCTGGCCAGGGCGATGGATCGGCTTGCCCTCTCGGCGCGCTCCCACCAGCGGGTCGTCCGGGTGGCGCGGACCATCGCCGACCTCGAAGGCGCGACGACCACCGGCCCGTCTCACGTCGCCGAAGCCCTGCGGTATCGACCGACGGCTCCCACGCACCTCCCGTGAACTGACGCAAGGCACTGGGACTCTTGTGTTTATGCGCAGAAAATCTTTCGCTTGACGGGAGATCTCGGGCCGTTAGACTTCCGTGCGGCTGATCACACCCTCGGGGAATCCCGGCCCCGGAACGTCCGGAGAGACCGTTGACGCGAAAGCAACACACGATCATCGTCGTTCCGCACGCGCGCGCGAGATTTCGCCAGTTCCAGGTGACGTCCCGGCTGCTCTGGAGTGTCGCGACGGCCGTCTCCCTTTCGCTCGTTCTCGGAGTCGTCTTCGGGGTCCTGTGGATTCAGTCCGTGCGAAAGAACCGCGAGGTCTCGACCCTCGCGGCCGAGAACCAGGACCTGCGCGGCCGAACCAAGACCCTCAACGCGAAGCTCGAATCGCTCGAGAGACTCCTGGCCGATTTCGAGGAGCGCACCCGCCGGCTTTCCGTCGTGGCCGGCCTTTCCGGCGTCCACGACCCTGGAACGGGAGGCGTCGGCGGCCTCACGACGATGCCTGTGGACAGTTCCAGCCACATGCAGGCCGTCCTCGAAGAGACGTCCCGCAGGGGTGTCCTCCTTTCCGGCCGCCTCGGGACGATCGAGAAGAAGCTCTCCTTCCAGGCCGATCAACTCGCCCTCACTCCGACCCTCGCCCCCGCCGTCGGGGTCCTGACGGCCGGCTTCGGACTTCGCTCGGACCCGTTCACGGGAGCGCAGGAGTTCCACACCGGAATCGACGTCTCCTCGCCGACGGGCGGAAAGGTCGTCTCCCCTGCCAACGGCACCGTCGTTCGGGTCGGGTGGAGCAACAGCTACGGGAGGGTCGTCGAGATCGCCCACGGGTTTGGAATCCGGACGCTCTATGCCCACCTCGAGGCGACCAGGGTCGCCGAGGGACAGCGCGTCCGCAGGGGCGACCTCGTCGGCTCCGTCGGCTCCACGGGCCGTTCCACGGGTCCGCACCTCCACTACGAGGTCCAGGTCGGCGGCAGGCCGGTCAACCCCCTCGACTACGTCCTGAACGCCTTCTGAACGGGTCCGCGAGGCGGCAGGCGGCTCTCCCCGCCCCCTCTGCTAGGATCTCTGGTTCGCGCCCCCACGGGGTGCCCATGGACGAAAGATGATCATCGACAAGGCACTCTCCAAGATCTTCGGGACGAAGCACGACCGCGACATGAAGGCCCTCACTCCTCTCGTCGAGGAGATCGGCCGGCTCGAACCCGAGCTGGTGGATCTCCCTCTCGATGGCCTGAGGGCGCGGATCGGAGAGATCCGGGAGCGTATCGAGTCGGAGCTGAAGAGCCTTCCTTCCGACCTCGAGGCGCGTCGCTCCAGGGTCCGAGCGGTCGTGGACCCATTCCTGCCTCGTGTCTTCGCCCTCGTGAGGGAGACGGGCAAGCGAACTCTCGGGCAGCGCCACTACGACGCCCAGCTCCGGGGCGGCGCGGTCCTCCACCAGGGAAAGATCTCCGAGATGCGAACGGGAGAGGGAAAGACGCTCGTCGCGACCCTCCCCGTCACCCTGAACGCGCTCACCGGGCGGGGCGCCCACGTGGTCACGGTCAACGACTACCTCGCCCGGCGCGACGCCGAGTGGATGGGTCAGATCTACACCGCCCTCGGCCTCTCCATCGGGTGCATCCAGCACGACATGGACGACGCGGCCCGCCGGGAGGCGTACCGCTGCGACATCACCTACGGCACGAACAACGAGTTCGGCTTCGACTACCTGCGCGACAACATGAAGTTCGAGCTCACGCAGATGGTCCAGCGGGGGCACGCCTTCGCGCTCGTCGACGAGGTCGACTCGATCCTCATCGACGAAGCGCGGACGCCGCTCATCATCTCCGGTCCGTCGGAAGGCGACGTCGACATCTACTACCGGTGCGACCGGATCGTCCCGAAGCTCGTCCGCGGCGAGGAGGTCAAGGACAAGTACGGCAACAAGACGACGACGGGCGACTACCTCGTCGACGAGAAGGCCCACACGGCGGCCCTCACCGAGGAGGGCGTCTCCAAGTGCGAGCGGCTCCTCGGGGTCGAGAACCTCTACGACCCGACGAACATCGACGTCCTCCACGCCTGCCAGCAGGCCCTCCGGGCCCACACCCTCTACAAGCGCGACGTGAACTACGTCGTCAAGGACGGCCAGGTCATCATCGTCGACGAGTTCACGGGCCGGCTCATGCCGGGCCGGCGCTGGTCGGACGGCCTCCACCAGGCCGTCGAGGCCAGCGAAGGCGTGAAGATCGAGCGCGAGAACCAGACGCTCGCGACGGTCACCCTCCAGAACTACTTCCGGATGTACGACAAGCT
>CALBDV010000914.1 GCA_937927565.1 uncultured Holophagales bacterium | reverse complement strand
GCCGGCGACGTCTGCGAGACGGGGGACATCCTCGCCGAGGGGAGGCTCCTCCCGAAGCCCGAAGCAGGCGACCTCGTCGTCTTCCTCGACGCCGGCGCCTACGGCTTCGCGATGGCGAGCGAGTACAACGCCCGCCCGCTTCCGGCCGAGGTCCTCGTCGACGGCGACGAGGTTCGCGTCATCCGCAGGCGCGGGACGTTCGAGGAGCTGCACCGGGGCGAGCCGGTCGCGGCAGCAGGCAGCTAGCCGGCCGCCTGCATCCCCGCCTTCCGTGCATCGCCGCAGCCCCCGCCTCGGTGGCGGCGTGCGGGCGATCGGGGACCTGCCCCGGACCCTTCTCGCCGCCCCCGGCGTGAGCGGCGGCACGGGTGGCCGGTGGCGGGGTCCTATACTGTAGGGTTCAGAACACAAAGGATCCTCTGGAAAGGAGGGACGTCATGAAGCGACGCCTCTGGTCTTCCCTTTGGACGAGCCCGCTCGTCCTCGCCCTTTGCATCGCATCGCCTGCGGCCGCGCTCTCGCGAGAGATGTCTCTCGACGACGTGTTCACCCGCGGCGAGGCGGTTTTCGTCGGGAAGGTCGTCTCGACCCGGGCCGTCTGGGGTGAAGGGAAGAAGATGATCTGGACCGAGTACACCTTCGACGTCCGCGAAACGTGGAAGGGGGAGGGCTCCTCCCGGCGGGTCGTCCGCGTCGCGGGCGGGAAGCTCGACGGGAAGGCGATCCAGCTCTCCCACGTCCCGAGCTTCGAAGAGGGCGGGACCTATGTCGTCTCCGCGTACGCCAACGACCACCTCTACGCCTCTCCCGTCGTCGGGACCGAGCAGGGGTCGTTCCGGGAGGTGATCGAGGAGGCGAGCGGCGAGACCCTTCTCGTCGACACGGAGGGGCGCAGGCTCGAAAGGGACGGTTCGGGCCGCCTCCGTCGGGGGCGCCTCTCGGAGCCCGCCTCCCTTCCCGGCATGGTCCGCCTCGTCTCCGACCGCGAAATGGCGATCCGCGCCTCGAACGCGGGCACGAAGAAGCTGCCGGAGCCGGTCTGGCGCGACGCGTCCGGGAACGTCGTCGCGAAGTCGCCTGCGCGGGTGGCGAAGCCGCGGAACGGGACGCCGATCCGTCTCGACGGGGCGACGGTGACGGTGACCTCTCTGAAGGAACACGTCGCGAGCCTCCTCAGAACGGCGGAGAGGTGAGACCGTGAAGACGACTCTTCGCGCTCTCGCCGCCCTTCTCCTCCTCGCCCCCGCCCCCCTCCTCGCCCAGGCGAGCGCGAACGCCCGCTGGGTCGAGAACGAGGGGTGCTGGTGCGGCTACCAGACCGGGATCGTCCGCGACTACTGGGTCCGCGGGCGGAACGCCTCCACCGCCGACAAGCAGGCCACCGCCGACATGCTCGTCGAGTGGAACCGGTACGTGAACCTCTTCAACGTGAAGATCGACCCGAGCAGCACCCTCGGCTCGCAGAACGGCGTCAACGAGGTGAACACGTTCATCACGTCGGCCGAGGCGAACGCGCAGTACGGCTTCACGATGGAGCCAGGCCTCTTCGGCCGCGCCGTGATGTATCCCGACGACTACTTCGGGAACTTCAACGAGTGCAAGGACTTCGTGGCGACCGGCTGCGGCCCGTTCACGGAGACGGACGTCGTCATCAATGCGGGCTTCGGCTCGGGTTGGACCCCCGACTGGTTCAACCCGGGGAACGACCAGCGCGGGGGCCTCGCGATGATCCAGGCGACGGTCCTCCACGAGGTGGGGCACACGCTCGGCCTGCACCACATTTTCCAGCTCCCGGGGACGAACGCCGACAGCTTCTCGGTGATGAACTACGCCAACGACGACGCGGCCCGCTGGGTGACGCGGATCGATTCGAAGACCGTGCGGACCGAGTACCCCTCGCGGTCGGGTGCGCTCCTCGACGTCGCGATCTACCCCCTCGTCTACGGGAACAAGCAGTACGCCCAGGAGTACGCGACGATCTCGAAGAGCTCCGTCTCTACCGGAGAGTCGTTCACGGCCGACCGCTGGACGATCCAGAACGTAGGGAACCAGGCCGCCTCGAACGTCGTCGTCACCTTCTACGCCTGGCCTAAGAGCAGCGGGCGCCAGTACCCGCAGCCGGGAGACGTCGTCCTCGTCAACGGCACCGTCGGCTCGTTCCCCGTCGACGGCGACGGGGTCTACAGCGCGCCCCTTTCCGTCCCCTCCGGGACGGCCGCCGGCGAGTACTTCGTAGGGGCGATCGTGACCGTGAACGGGAGCGAGGACCAGACCTGGGTCGCCGGGAAGCCCTCCAACAACCGCTTCATCCTCGGGCACGATCCCCGGACCGTCCTGAGGGTCCTCTCCAGCGGGGGAGGCGGGACCCCCGTCGCCGCGGACTTCTCGTGGACCCCGGTCAGCCCGCTCGCCGGCCAGCCCGTCGGTTTCGTCGACGCTTCCCGCGGCAGCCCGACGACGTACTCCTGGAATTTCGGCGACACCGCGTCCGGCGGCGCGAACACCTCGACCGCAAAGAACCCGTCCCACACCTACGCGAATCCCGGCAACTACACGGTCACTCTCGCCGTCTCCGGCGGCGGCTCCTCGAACCAGACGCAGCGGACCCTCACGATCGCCGGCAAACCGACCGGGGGAGGAACGGCAACCCAGGCCCTCTTCATCCCCATCGTCCTCGACGTGGCCGGATTCGGCGGCTCCCGCTTCGGCTCCGAGCTGGCGCTGGCGAACCGCGGCACCTCGACCGCCACGGTCCGGATGACCTACACCGCGGCCAGCTATCTCGGCGCAACGGGGAGCGGGACGGTCACAGAGACCCTCGCGCCGGGCCGGCAGCTCATCGTCCCGGACACCATCGCGTACCTCCGCGGTAAAGGCCTCCCGATCCCGGGGGGCGGAACGAACCAGGGAGGAACGCTCCGCGTCCGTTTCGAGGGACTCTCCTCCGAGGACGCCGGCTACGCCGTCGTGAGAACGACGACACCCTCCGGGAACGGCCGCGCGGGCCTCTCGTACCCCGCCCTGACGCCGTCGCAGCTCCTGAACGGCGAGTCGGTCATCGTCGGTCTCCGCCAGGACGCCGCCGACCGGAGCAATCTCGCCCTCGCGAACGCCGGGACGGCCGGGACGATCAGGCTCAAGGTCAACATCGTCAAGGGCGACGGGACGGAGTACAAGTACATCGAACCGGACATCGAGCTCGGGCCGGGGCAGTGGACGCAGATCGGCCGGATCCTCGAGCTCGCGGGCTACGTCGACGGCTGGATCCTCATCGAGCAGACGTCCGGGACCGAGCCATACACCGCGTACGCCGTCTTCAACGACAACATCACGCAGGACGGCTCCTACGTCCCGGCGGTTCCGACCGAGACCGTCGACGCCTTCGGGACCGTCCCCGTCCTCGTCGAGACCTCCACGTTCCGGAGCGAGCTCGTCGTCTCGAACCTCTCGGAGGAGCCGGGCTACGCCTTCCTCGAGTACGTCGAATCGCTCGCAGGAAGCGGCGATTCGACCGGCCTCTTCTACGTCGAGCTGAACCCCTTCGAGCAGGCCATCTTCCCCGACATCCTCCAGGAGCTCCGTGCCGCCGGCGCGACGATCGGCCCGTTGGGCGGGGGCTACGCCGGCGCGCTCTCGGTCGCCTACGCGAGCGACACGTCTCTCCTGGTCGGCCTGTCCGGGGCGCGGACCGGCGCGCCCGCGCCGGTCGGCGGGCAGTACGGGCTCTTCTACACGAGCCTCGCGGGGGCGGAGTCGGCCGTCGACGCGTGGGTCTTCGGCCTCCAGCAGAACTCCGCCGCGAGATCGAACCTCGCCATCGTCAACGCCGGCCTCTTCAACGAGGCGATCACCGTCCGCGTCGAGGTCTACAGCGGCACGACGGGCCAGAAGGTCTCCGAAACGACGGTCGGGCCGCTCGCGCCAGGCCAGTGGAAACAGCTGGACGGGGTCCTCGGCAGCACGACGAACGGGTACGTCCACATGACGGTCGTCTCGGGCTCCGACGCCTTCTTCGCCTACGCGACCGTCGTCGACGGCAAGGACAGGAACAGCGGGACGAATGACGGGAGCTACGTTCCGATGGTCGTCAGCCAGTGAGCGGGCGGCGGCCGCCGCGCCTATGATTCGGCCGCCGTGACGCACCAACAGGAAACCCACCCGAAGGGCCGCCGGATCTCCGGCGGCCCTCTTCTTCTCGCCTTCTCCGTCCTCCTCGCCGCCTGCACGACGACCCGGCCCGCGGGCGCGCCACCGGCGGCGGGTCCGTCGGCGTCGCTTCCTGCCGGCCGCACCACCTCCGTCGCCGCGCTCTCCCTTCGCGAGAAGGCCGGCCAGGTCGTCATGGTCGCCTCGCGCGGCATCTACCGCGCGGAGGACGACCCGGAATACCTCGACCTCGTGCGGCTCGTCTCCGAAGAGGGGATCGGCGGCGTCATCTGGTTCCTCTCGACCCCGCTCGAGACAGCTGACCTGAACCACCGCCTCACGGCGAAGGCGAAGGTGCCGCTCCTCTTCGCCGCTGATCTCGAGGCGGGCCCGGGCATGCGCTTCCCCGACCTCGTCTTCGGCCCCTCGGCGATGGCCGTCGCGGCAACGGGAGACCTCGACCTCGCCGAGCGACGCGCCCGGGGCACGGCCGAGGCGGCGCGCGCCCTCGGGATCCACGTCGTCTTCGCCCCGGTCGCCGACGTGAACAACAACCCCGACAACCCCGTCATCAACGTCCGGAGCTTCGGCGAGGAGCCGGTCGCCGTCGGCCGCTTCGTCGCGGCGACCGTGAGAGGGCTGCAGGAAGGCGGCGTCCTGGCGACCCTCAAGCACTTCCCCGGCCACGGCGACACCGCCACCGATTCGCACCGCTCCCTCCCCGTTCTCGCCTTCGACCGGGCCCGCCTCGACGCGGTCGAGCTCGTCCCGTTCCGGGCCGGCCTCGACGCGGGAGCCCGAGGCGTCATGACGGCGCACCTGTCCGTTCCGGCCCTCGACGCGACGCCGGTCCCCGTCCTGACGAACCCGCCGCGCACGCACGACTTCACCGAGGACGTCACCGAGGTCGAGAAGGGAGGGACGCTCCCGGCGACCCTCTCTCCCGGCATCACGACGAAGCTCCTGCGCGAGGAGATGCGCTTCGGCGGCCTCGTCTTCACGGACTCCATGGCGATGGGAGGCGTCGTCGCGCACTTCGAGACCGGCGAGGCCGCCGTACGCGTCCTGGAGGCCGGCGGCGACGTCGTCCTGATGCCTCCCGACGCGAAGGCCGCCGTCGACGCGATCGTCGCCGCGGTGACGAGCGGCCGCCTCCCCGAGTCCCGGCTCGACCAGTCGGTCGCGCGCGTGCTCGCCGAAAAGGAGCGGCTCGGGCTCTTCCGCGAAAGGGGAATCCCCCTCCAGGAAATCGCCTCCCGGGCAGGAACGCGCGCCCAGAAGGCGACGGAAGAGGAAGTGGCCCGGCGCGGCCTGACGCTCGTCCGCGAGGCCGAAGGGGCCCTTCCCCTCCGCTCCGGCACGAAGCTCCTCGCGCTCGCCATCCACGATGACCGGGCCTCCGTGGCGATCGACACGACGCTCCAGTCCGAGCTGAAGGAAAGGGCCGCGGTCGTCGACTACGTCCGCCTCGACCCGACCTCCTGCGCCGGAGAAGGGGCCGCCCTCGCCGACAGGGCCGCAGCAACGGACGCCATCCTCGTCGCGCTCTTCGTCAGGCCCCGCTCCGGACGGGGGACGCTCGAGATCCCGGCGGAGGGGAAGGCGGCGATCGCCGCTCTCCTCGCGTCCGGCAGGCCGGTCGTCGCCGTCTCGTTCGGGAGCCCCTACCTCCTGCGCGACGTGCCGGCGCTCACGACCTACCTCTGCGCCTACGGCCCCCAGGCCCTCGTCCAGTCCGCGGCGGTCCGCGCTCTCTTCGGCGAGGCGGGGATCGAGGGAAGGCTCCCCGTGACGATTCCCGGCGTCGCCCCGCGAGGGACCGGACTGCGGAAGGAGGCGGTGAAGTGAAGACCTTCGCTCACACCTCGAACGTGCGTCCCGGCGCCATCCGGCCCGGGTCCCTGCTCCTGTTTCCGGCGCTTCTCGCGAGCGTTGCGACGCTCGCCGCCCCGCCGCCGCTCGAGACCGTCGCTCCCGAGTCCGTCGGCCTCTCCCCGGCCCGCCTGGCACGCGTCGACGACGTCATCGCCCGGGCGATCGCGAACAAGGAGATCCCCGGCGCCGTCGTCCTCGTGGGCCGGCACGGCAAGGTCGCCTTCCGGAAGGCCTACGGCCATCGCGCGCTCGCGCCCACCGTCGAGCCGATGACCGTCGACACCGCGTTCGACCTCGCTTCCCTCACGAAACCCGTCGCGACCGCCAGCGCGGTGATGACGCTCGTCGAGGAGGGTCGGGTCCGCCTCGACGACGCCGTCGTGGCGTATCTCCCCGCCTTCGGCGCCGGAGGCGGGGAGCGGGAAAGGGTGACCGTCGAGCAACTCCTCACTCACCGCGGCGGCCTCGTCGCCGACGACCCGATGGACCTCTATCTCGGAACGCCGGCCGAGGTCTTCGCGAAGAAACACCGGCGCCGTCTCCTGAACCCCCCGGGGAAACGGTTCCTCTACTCCGACGCGGGCTACGAGGTCCTCGGCGAGCTGGTCCGATCGGTGACCGGGGAGACGCTCGACGTCTACGCGCGGCGGGCGGTCCTCGACCCGCTCGGAATGACGGATTCGGAGTTCCGTCCCATCGGACGAGGGGGTCGCCTACCCGTCGCACGGATCGCGCCGACAGAGAAGCAGGACGGCGTCTTCCTGCGCGGGGAGGTCCACGATCCCCGTGCCCGGGCCCTCGGCGGCGTGGCGGGGCACGCCGGCCTCTTCGGCACCGCCGACGATCTCGCCCGCTTCGCCAGGGCGCTCCTCGGCGACGGTGGCGGCTGGCTCTCGCCGGCAGGCGTCGCGGCGATGACGCGCCCGAGAGATTTCGGCGACGGCGACCTGCGCGCGCTCGGCTGGGACGTGGAGACGCACTACTCGACGAGCCGGGGCGACCTGTTCCCTCTCGGTTCCTTCGGCCACACCGGGTGGACCGGGACGTCGATGTGGCTCGACCCGGCGACGGACACGTTCGTCGTCGTCCTGTCGGCCCGAAACCATCCCGACGGGTCGGGCAACGCGATCCCCCTGCGTTCCCGCATCGCGAGCGTCGTGGCCGCCGCCATCACCGACGCATCCCCCGACGCCCTCCGCCTCGCCTCCGAGCGGATCTCGCACCTGGCGGCCCGGCCTGCGGTCCCGGTGACTCGCGAGAAGGAACCGGCGCCCGCCCTTCCGTTCGACGTCCGCGCGGGCGTCGACGTCCTCGAGTCTTCCGGCTTCGCCGCGCTGAAGGGAAAGCGCGTCGCCCTCCTGACGAACCCCACCGGCGTGACGCGCGACGGGAGATCGACCGCGTCGCTCCTCCTCTCGGAGAAGGCGAAGGCCGCCGGCGTGAAGCTCGTCCGGCTCTTCTCCCCGGAGCACGGCATCGCCGCGGCCCTCGACGAGACCGTCGCCGACACCGTGGACGCGGCGACCGGGCTTTCCGTCGTCTCCCTCTACGGGGAGAAGCGGCGCCCCTCGGCGAAGGACCTCGAGGGGCTCGATGCCGTCGTGGTCGACCTGCAGGACGCCGGCGTCCGCTTCTACACCTACCTCACGTCGATGGCGTACGTGATGGAGGAGTGCGCGAGGGCGAAGGTCGGCGTCGTCGTCCTCGACCGTCCGAACCCCGTCGGGGGCGAGACCGTCGAGGGTCCGCCCGCAGACCCGGACCGGCTCTCCTTCACGGCCGTCCACACGATCCCGATCCGGACCGGCATGACGATCGGCGAGCTCGCCCGGATGCTGAACGAGGAGCGGAAGATCGACGCCCCGCTGACCGTCGTCGCCCTCAGGGGCTGGAAGCGGACCCTCTGGTACGACGAGACGGGGCTGCCGTGGGTCAACCCGTCGCCCAACCTGCGCTCGGTCACGCAGGCGGCGCTCTACCCGGGTGTTGCGCTCCTCGAGACGACGAACGTCTCCGTCGGGCGCGGCACCGACGCCCCGTTCGAGCTTCTCGGCGCTCCCTGGATCGACGCCGAGCGCCTCTCTCGGACGTTGAACGTGAGGAACATACCGGGCGTGCGGTTCGCGCCGGTGGAGTTCACGCCGGCCTCGTCGAAGTACGCCGGAGAGCGCTGCCGCGGCCTCCGGATGACCGTCACCGACCGCGACGCCCTTCGGGGGGTCGCCCTCGGCCTCGAGATCGCGACCGCCCTTCGCGACCTCCAGGGCGCCGAGTGGAAGCGGGACCGCTTCGGAGAGCTCCTCGCCAGCGCCGCCGCGTTCGCCCGGTTCGAGCAGGGCGACTCGGCGGCACAGGTGGTCTCGGGCTGGGCGGCCGGACAGATGGAGTTCGAGCGTCGCAGGGCCCGGTTCCTGATCTACGAATGAGGTACGGCAGGAAGTGACACCGCCCGGCCCCGTTCTGGTAAAACGTCGCGGCGGCTTCCCGCCCGAATCCGCTCGAGGAGGATGACCCGATGGCCGAAACCCGCCCCGCCGCCGGACGAGCCCGCAGCAAGGAAGAGGAGTATTTCCTGAGGGCCGAAGCCGAGCTGCTCGAGAAAGTCCGCTCTCGCGTGGCGAAGGAGGCCGAGCGCCGCGCCCTGGGCGAGTACCACGGGGTCCAGGACGAAGAGCTCCTGAAGGCCTTCCAGGAGGCCGGCTACGACCGCGAGACCGTGCAGATCCTCCACCTCGTCCCGATCATCCAGGTCGCCTGGGTCGACGGCGAGATCTCTAAGGCCGAGCGGGAGGAAATCCTGCGGATCGCGGCCGCCCGGAACGTGGTCGAGGGGACCCCGGTCCACGCGAAGCTCCTCTCGTGGCTCGAGACGCCACCCTCCCAGCAGTTCTTCGAGAGGACGATGGAGATCATCCAGCGGCTTCTGGAGCTCTTCCCGGACGAGAAGCGCGCTGCGCTCACGAGCGACGTGATGACCGCCTCGCTCGCCGTCGCCTCCGCCTCCGGCGGCTTTCTCGGCTTCGGGAGCAAGGTCTCCGCCGACGAGAAGTACCTCATCGAGAAATTCGGTGCGGACTTCGAGAAGGCCCACAAGGCCGCCCTCGAGAAGGCCGAGAAGAAGGGCTGAACCCGGGGCCTGAAGGTCTCGAGACGCGTCCGGGCCCGTGAAGGCCCTGCGCCGGGGTCCCTGGGCGAGCGTTACGCGTCCTTGAAGGGAATGTCCGGCCCGTCGTCTGCTTCCGGTGGCGTCGGGTTCCGGAGGACCTTCACGAAGAAGCGGATGGTGAAGTAGAGGATGACCGACCAGGTCACTCCGAGCATCGTCCAGGCCGCTGCCGTCACGAGGCCCTCCTTTCCTTCCTGCGGAACGCCACGAAGACGAGGACCGAGCAGGCAGCGAAGACCAGGGTGAGGAGGATCCGGCTCAGGTCCTTCACCATCCTCGACGTCACCTCTCCGTTCGGGCCGTGCCAGCCCCCGGCGTCTCCGACGTGCGTCAGCTTCCCGAGGACGCTTCCGGGCGAGAGCGGCCACCCCTGTCCGTCGAAGAGGCCGGTCACCGCGGCCTTCCACTCTCCGCCCTCGGGCTGGACGAGCGCGCCGAAGAAGACGACCGCGAGGAAGAGCGGCGTCACGTACGGAATGATGTACCGGTAGATCACAGGGACCTTCATGTCCGCCCCGCGCGTGATCTCCTCCCACCCCTTCTTCATCCCGAAGATCCAGGCGAAGACGATCACCTCGAGGAGCGCGAAGACGACGAGGGAGAAAGTGCCCGTCCAGAAGTCGAACTCGTCGAACGAGCCGCCCGGGTAGAGCCAGACGCACCACATTCCGAGGACGAACGTGCACCCGGCGAAGAGGAGCGCGCCCTTCGAGCGTGCGGTCCCGAACTCGTCCGCGAGGAAGGCCATGATCGGCTGCCCCATCGCGAGGGACGAGGTGATCCCGGCGAAGAAGAGGAGACCGAACCACATCGCCCCGGCCACCGGCGCGAACCAGCCCCAGTTGTTGAAGAGGGTCGGCAGGGTGAGGAAGCCGAGCGCGAAACCGCTTCCCCCGCTCGTCGCGCTCTGGACCGCCGCGAGACCGAGGTAGGCCGTCGCGATCGGGATCAGCAGCGTCCCGCCCAGGATGACCTCGACGAACTCGTTCATCCAGCCCGCGCTCGCCGCGTTCAGCGCGACGTCCCGGTTCTTCCGGACGTAGGAGGCGTAGCAGTGGATCGACCCCATGCCCACGGAGAGCGTGAAGAAGATCTGCCCGGCCGCCGCGAGCCAGACGTTGAAATCTCCGAGGCCCGAGAGGTCGGGGTTCCAGACGAAATTGAGGCCCCTGAGCGGGCTTTCGACGACGCCGGCATCGCCCGGTCCGAGGGAGAGGCCGCGAACGGCGAGGATGATGCCGAAAACGATGAGGAGGGGAACACCGATCTTCGCCGCGATCTCGATTCCCCTCGCGAGGCCCCGGGAGAGGATCCAGCCGTTCAGCGCGAGCGTCACCACGAAGAAGAACGTCGCCTCGGGCGGGAGCGACGTGATCGAGCCGGCGTGCTGGCCGAGGTAGGCGGGGAAGAACTCCGTCGGCGGCGTCGACTTGAACGTTCCCTTCAGCGAGTGCCAGACGTAGGCGAGCGTCCAGCTCTCGATGTAGCAGTAGTAGGCCGCCAGCGTCAGGTTCGTGAAGAGGCCGAAGACCCCGATGTACTTCAGGA
>CALBDV010000913.1 GCA_937927565.1 uncultured Holophagales bacterium | reverse complement strand
CCCCCGGCACCGTGCGTGAGATCCCAGACCGTCTCTCGGCGAGGAGTGGTAACCCGACGGGTTCTCGAGGAGTCCTATACGGCGGAAGACGAACCAGTCCGCGGTGCGTCCGTCGAGCGGCAGCTCGCCGCACTCGCGGCGGGGCTGTGCCACGACGCGAGCATCCGGGTCGAGGTGGACGACGGGGCGTCGTGGGCCTGGGACCCGGGCCGGAGAGTCATCACGGTCCCGTGCGCCGACCTGGCGGAGCGCGGTCGCAGCTAATGCGCCGGGATCCTCGCGCACGAGGGGGTGGGGCACTTCTACATCTCGCACTATCTCCACCTCGCGGAGGTGGCGGGAGGGCCGCCACACATTTCGCTGCTCCTGAGCGCACTCGAAGACCCGCGGGCGGAGACGCGGATCCGGAGCCGGTATCCCGGCACGGAGAGGTGGCTGGACGAGGTGGCGGCGACTTTCACGCCACCGAAGGGACCTTTGCCGCTGCTCGTCGAGTTCTGCCTGCAGTGTGCCGTCGAGGGGACGACGGGCTGGTCACCCGTCCTCGCCGGGAGCCGGCTTTCCGTGGAGGTCGTTTCTGCCCTCGACTCGACCAGAGCCGCGCGCCGCCGTTACGCGGAGACCCTGCCGCTTCGACCTCGCGCTCGAAGAGGTCTTTCCCTCGGCGCTCGAGAAACGGGCTTCCCGTTCGGTTCGCTTCGACGAGCGCGGCTCCACGTCGCGACGAGCGTCGCCCTCCGCGATGCGCGCCTTCTCGAGGGGGAGACCTCCACCGCCAGGACGAGCAGCATCCTCTTTCTCGCGAGCCTTCTCCGGCAGCCGGTCGCTCGTCTCAACCTGAACGGCCAGACCGACACCGGCGACCTGATCGGGAGGTGGGTGCCGCAGAGCGTGGGGGCCGACCTGCCGTTCGAGATCGCCGAGCTTCGCCAGGCCAGCGCCTTCCTCGAGCCCGAGACGCGGGCGATCCTGGAGGTCACCGAACGCGAGGGCTCGGCCGCTCCGGAGCGTCGAAGTCCACCAGGTGATGGGGAACGAGCGGATCCGGACCCACCCGTGGGCCTGGAGGGACGGTCTCGTCGTCCAGGTGCCTCGGTACGGATGATGGGTGATCCTCGACGAGGTGAACCTCGCCGAGCCGCAGATCCTCAAACGACCCAACTCGCTCCTCAAGAGGGACCCGTCGCTCGTCCTCACGGAGTCCGACGGCAGCGTCCTCGGGCCGGGAGGAACGCCGATCCACCCGGACTTCCGGGTCTTCGCGACGATGAACCCGGCCGAGTACGCCGGCCGCGCAGCCCTGAGCCCGGCCCACCGGAACCGCTGGCGCGGCTACCGAATGGTCCCCGACCCGGACGAGCGGGGTTACCTCGCGATGACGCGGCGGCTCGTCTTCGGCGTCCAGCCCGACGTCCACGCACAGGGGCGGACCTGGGCCGGCCTCGCCGACGGCGTGGCGACGCACGGCGTCCTCGCTTCCGTTCCGCAGGTCGACGGCCTCCTCGAGGCCCTCGTCTGCTTCCAAGTCGCGCTCGAGAACGCCACCGGCCAGCGGTTCGGCAGTCGCGCCCGGATCGGAGCCCGGCGGAAGGAGCGCTACGTCTTCACGCGCCGCGACCTCCTCAGCGTTCTCGACTACCTCGCGAGCCCGTTGACGATCGGGTCGGCGTCGACGACCTGGACCTTCCGCGAGGCGATCCAGCGCTACTACCTCGGCCGCGTCCAGACCGCCGAGGACCGCCGGCTCGTCGCCTGCCTTCTCGACGCCGCCGGCATCGGGCCGCGGACGTGGAGCGCGGGGACCGGGGCCGCAACGAAAACGGAAAAGGAGTTGCCCGCCACGCCGGACCCGCTCGCCGAGTTCGACGCGGCCCGCCGCCGTCTCGTTGCCGGGCTCGCGGCGCTTGCGAGTGTTCGCGAGGGTGTCGACGCCGAGGCGACGAGGAGTGGCCCTGGCTCGTCGCCGAGATCGTCTCGCTCCACGACCAGTGCTTCCCGCGCGAGAGCCTCCAGACGCTGATCGACGACGTGCGCCGTGCTCCGGAGGCGACCGCTCCGGTGGTGAAGGAGCCAGCCGAGGAACCTGCCGCCGGAGCTCCCGGCGGGGCAGGGCTCGCGGTGAGGCTGCCCTTGGCGAGAAGCTAGGATGTGGACAGGGTTCGACGGCAGGCGGTGAACGCGAAGAGGTCGACCCCACGGAGCGTGTGGCGCAGATGGACCTGGACGAACTCAAGCAACGCGTGAACGAGGCGGAGGAGAGGCTTTCCGCGGGTCCGTTCACAGAGGTCGCTACCTTCGCTAGGAACGGTCGCATCCTCCACCTCTGCCTGACGGAGAGGCTTCGGAAGGCGGCGGGTAAGGAAGGCCTCTGGAAGCCGAAGGAGTTCTCTCCTCGTCGACTGCGATCGCTCGGACGGATGACCGGCGTGGACCCTCGCCCTGAACCCACGAGTTCATCTGCATGAATCACTCCTTCTCCTTCGCTGCCGTGCTCCACGAGCTGGACGAGAGCACCTGGCTCGGCCGGGCGCTTCTCTTCCCGGAGGTCGAGCGTTTCGGCGCGACCGCCGCGGCGGCGCGAGGAGAGCTCGAGGACGGGGTCCGGCGGCTCGTGCGCGAGCTGGACGGGCTCGAGCTGTCGCGTCGACTTCTGCCGGGGCCCGCCGAGCGGACGGAGGTCGTCCTCTCCGTCGAGCCGCCCGAGCGAAACGCGGACGGACCGGGGCCGGTCCTGCTCCCGCTCCCGGTCGTGAGCTGGCAGCAGGGAGAATCGGTCTGGGTGGGCTATCTGCCGTCGCTCGGGATCGAGGTGATCGCCCGTTCGCGGCGCGAGCTGACGGAGCGGATTCCGGACGAGGCCCGGGCGGCCCTGGGTCGGGCCGGTGCGACGAAGGACCTGCTCGCGCTCGTCCGGATCGAGAGCCGTCGCGTCGTGACGCTCGAGACGGTGACGCTCGAGGTCGACCTGCCGACGCCGCTCGAGCGGGCGGCCGAGAGGCGCAGGAGGGAGCGGGAGGAAGAGGACGGGAAGGCCGTTCTGCCGCGGGTCGCGACGGCCCTCGACGGGGTCTCTCTTCCGGCGGCGTACGAGGTCGACGAGCCGGTCCGGCTCCTTGCCGAGCACCTGACGGCGCGCGCGCGGCGGAGCGTCCTCCTCGTCGGGCCGCCGGGATGCGGGAAGACGGCGATTTTCCACGAGGTCGTGAGGCGCCGTCGCACGTTCGGGCTGGAGCAGACCCGCTTCTGGGAAACCTCCGGCGCGCGCCTCGTCGCAGGGGCCTCCGGTTTCGGGATGTGGCAGGAACGGGTGGACCGGATCTGCCGCGAGGCCGCGCGCGAGAAGGCCGTTCTCCACCTCGGGAATCTCGTCGAGCTGCTCGAGGTGGGGAGCAGCGAAGCGCAGCAGGAGAGCGTCGGCTCCTTCCTGCGGCCGCGCCTGTCGCGCGGCGAGCTCCTCGCGGTCGCCGAGTGCACCTCCGAGCAGCTCGGGGTCGTCGAGCGGCGCGACCCGGCGCTCCTCCGGTCCTTCGAGCAGCTCCGCGTCGAGGAGCCCGACGGCGCGACGACCGCTCTCGTCCTGATGCACGTCGCGGGGAACCGGAAGCCCGCGGTTCCCGCGGAGGCGATCGAGGAGGTCGTCGCCCTCCACCGGCGCTGGGCCGCCGGATCCGCCTGTCCCGGTCAGCCGCTCCGGTTCCTGCGGAACGCGCTCCGCGACCTGGGCGGTCCGCGGGCGGTCACGGTCGAGGCCGTCCGCGAGGCGTTCACGCGCTCCACCGGGCTCCCGGCGTTCCTCGTCGACCGCCGGAAGCCGTTCGACGTGCCGGAGACGACCGCCTGGCTGCGGAGCCGCGTCGCGGGTCAGGAGGAGGCGGTCGGCCTCGTCGTCGACGTCCTCGCGACGGTGGTCGCGGGCCTGGCGCGCCCCGGCAAACCGATCGCCTCGTACCTCTTCATCGGACCGACGGGCGTCGGGAAGACCGAGACGGCCAAGGCGCGCGCCGAGCTCCTGTTCGGGAGCCGCGACCGGCTCGTCCGCTTCGACATGACCGAGTACGCCGACCCGGTCGCGGTCAAGCGCCTGGTGGGGGGCGTCTTCGGCGCGGAAGGGCTGCTGACGGCGAAGGTGCGCGAGGAGCCCTTCTCGGTCGTCCTCTTCGACGAGGTGGAGAAGGCCGATCCGCTCTTCTTCGACCTCCTCCTCCAGGTGCTCGGCGAGGGGCGCCTCACCGATGCGGCCGGGCGGGTCGCCAGCTTCACGAACGCGGTCGTCGTCCTGACGTCGAACCTCGGCGCCCGTTCGTTCGGGAAGTTCTCGGTCGGCCTCGCCGCGGACGGTGCCGGGGGAAGGGACGCGCGGCGCCACTTCGAGGAAGAGGTCCGGTCGTTCCTCCGCCCCGAGCTCGTCAACAGGATCGACCGGGTGGTGCCGTTCCTGCCCCTTTCCCGCGAGACGCTCCTGGCCATCGCCCGGCGCCACCTCGGGCAGGTCGCGTCGCGCGAGGGGGCCCGGAGCCGCGCGCTCGCCCTCGACGTGCCGGACAACGTCGTGCAGCGGCTCGTCGAGGCCGGCGCCGACCCGCGCTACGGCGCGCGCCCGCTCCGGAGGGCGATCGAGCGCGAGCTCCTCGCTCCGCTCGCCGCCGCGGTCAACCGGCACCGGGGCGGGCACGCGCTCGAAGCGAGGGTCGGGACGGGCGAGGGCCGCCTCTCCATCTCGGTCCGGGCGCGGGTCGACGCGGCAGGGAGGTCCGTACCCGTCGCGGACCTCGCGGCCAGCGGCGGTGCGCTCGCGGCGGCGGGAGAAGTCCGCCGCCGGGCGGGGACGCTCGCGCGCTGCGGGGCCTTCCGCGAGGTGGAGGGGGAGAAGGAGCGACTGCTCCGCGTCGTTCGAGAGATCGGGAAGCTCGAGGCCCGGCAGCGTCCCGTTCCGGCCTGGATGCGCGCCGAGATCGCACCCCTTGCGGAGCTGGAATCGCTCGCCTCCCGCGGGCGGGAGCTGCGAGGGCTTTCCGCCGCCCTGGAAGAGCGCTTCTTCCTCTCGGAGCAGGACGCCGCATCCACGGACGAGGCCCGAGGAACCGCCGAGGCGGCGACTCTCTCCGCAGAGCTGCTTCGGCTCCTCGAGGACCTCGTCGCCCGGAGTCATCCTCACCCACACCGCGCTCTCCTCGTCGTCCTTTCGGAGCACCGGGCGGCGACGGCGGCGCTCGGACGCGCCTACTGGGACGCCACGCAGGGCGAGCGGACCCTCTTCGCCCTGCTCCTCGGTGAGGAAGGGGCGATCCGCCGCGAGCGCGTCGCCCGGCCGGGTGAGCTCTTCGACGCGCCGCCGGACCAGCTGGCCGGCCTCGGCCTCGAGGTCGAGGGGCGGATGGCCGGGCTCCGCTACGGCGCGGAGGAGGGGCTTCACGTTCTCAAGCTCTGGGGGATCGCGGCCGAGCTCGGGTGCCTCGTCCTCGTCGGTTCGACGATGGCCGGCTTCCGGATGCCGGCCGGCCTCCACCGTCGCGGCGCGATCGGGACGCAGAAGACGCGGCGCCGGTA
>CALBDV010000912.1 GCA_937927565.1 uncultured Holophagales bacterium | reverse complement strand
AAGAGGAAGACGTGGGAGCTGAAGACCATCTCGTGTTTGCGCGTCGAAGGCCGCGGGATGATATAGCGATGACGGGGACCGTGAGCCCACGCTCGGGTCGGCCCACGCCTTCCAGCGGAGACCGGCCCCCGGACCCCGGCCGCCCCTCACATCTGGAACGCGTACGAGACCTTCAGGAAGACCTGCCGCCCCTGCGGCTGGAGGACCTGCGAGCCGTCGAGCGCTCGATTGTCGTCGTAGCCCAGGAAGAAGACCGTCTGCCAGTTCAGCCTGTACGCGAAGAGGGCCGAGCCGCTGAAGACGCCGTCCGTCTCGGGCACGGGGAAAGTGTAGAGCTCCGGGTTACGGTCGGTGCCCACCCACTGCCCGATGACGCGAAGGGACGTCCTCGCGTTGAAGTTGTACGTCGCCTTCAGCCGGCCGGCGAAGGCCGTGAAGAGCCGGCCCCGCAGCCCCGCCTCGTTCGTCACGTTCAGCCACTGGAGGTCCGTGATCGCCGCCAGCTCGAGGTGATCCGTCGGCCGCACGGTAGCGTTGAGGCCGAACTGGCCTCCGTTCCCGACGCGGGCGTTGGCGTAGTCGATCTCCTCGCCCAGGAAGCCGGCGATTCCGATCCGCGAAAACCGGCGCGACGGGTCGATCTGGGCAAAGTAGACGACCTGCTGCTTCGGGAGGAGCGTTCCCTGCACCCGGACGGCTTCGCTGGTCAGGTCGACCTCTCCCCCGAAGTTGTAGCGGCCCTGCAGCAGGACCCCCACGATGTTCCGGCGCGTCAGCAGGGACCCCTCCGTGTCGATCTGGTACTGGGCCTGCACGTAGGGCCGGACGTTGCTGAAGAACCCCGTCGGATAGAAGCTGTACCCTCCACCCGCCTGCCCTTCCCGAAATCCCACCTGCGGTACGAACCCGACGTCGGCGCGGAACCCGTCGCCATAGTCCCGGTAGAGGACCCCCCAGTCCAGCGTTTCGGTGCGGTGCTGGTAGTTCAGCTTGAACGCCCGCGACGAGAAGCTCCGTCCGTCCCAGTCCGGCGAGAGGTCGGGCCGGTCCGGCGTCTCGGTGAAGCTGACGAGCGCCTGCCCTGTCAGGAGATCGGCCGCGCCCATCCGCCACTGGAAGTCCGGCCCGAGGACGCGGTTGTATCCGCCGCCGTCCACCTCGCGGTCCGTGACGAGGAACCCGGCGAAGGAGCCCCCGAGGTCGTGGCGCACGCGCGCGACGGCCGCGTACGAGCCGAAGTCCTGGGGCGCGAAATCGCTCCCGCTGGGGCCTGGGACGATGACGGACCCGCCCCCGCGGTCCTGGGTGACGAGGGCCGTGAAAGCGGTGGAGCCGACCTTGCCCGTGGCCCTCGCACCCCAGCGCGGAGACGTGATCGTGCGGGTGTAGACCGCCTGGATCGGCGTGTCGAGCAGGTCCACGCTCTCCAGGAAGAATGGCCTTTTCTCGGGATAGAAGAGGGCGAAGCGCGTGTTCACGGAGATCTGCGCGACGTCGGCCTCCACCTGGGAGAAGTCGGGGTTGACCGTCGCGTCGACCGCCAGGCTCGCGCTCGGCGTCCACTTCACGTCGGCCCCGGCATCGAGCTCCACCGGGTCGTTCACGAGTCCGGCCGACAGGTCGGACGGGTCGCGGGGCACCCCCGACTCCTTCGCCGTGACGTACGGGGCCGCGACGAGGTGGGAGGCCGAGGGCAGGCCGGTCATCCCCGTCAGCTCCAGGGACCGGCAGATGAGGCAATTGCCGCCCCGCGGAATCGGGCTCGAATGAATGGCGTACCGGTACTCGCGCGGGTAGTTCCGCCAGACGAGGATTCCCCACGTCTGCGGGTCCGCCTTCGGGTACCGGAGCGAAGAGAACGGGATGCGGAGCTCGGCCTGCCACCCCTCGGCGGTGATGCGGGCGGCCGTGTCGTAGAAGAAGTCCGGGGAGAAGTCCTCGTTCCCGTTCGCGTCGTTGTACACGGCGTCGCCCTGGATCCCGCGCGGGTTCACCCGCAGCTCCACGGCCGACCGCCGGTCGTTTCTGGTGTCCAGGAAGACCGCGACGTTGTCGTCGGTGCCGATGACGTTGTCCCGGTCCACGTACGGGGCCCGGATCTTCCGCGGCTCCGGGTCGTCGCACTTCACCGCGATGTAGAAGTACCGTTCGTCGTACGTCACCCAGGCCGTCGTCTTCACCTTCGGCGGCAGGTTGTTGCCCGGATTGGTCTCCCAGAACGTGTCGATGACCGCGGCACCCTTCCAGCCCGGGTCCCCGAGATCGCCGTCCACGGTCACGGGGCCGGTCACCCGCGGGACGGCGAGCGGCGGGGGAAGGTCCGGCTCCGCTCCGGACGCCAGGGGGCAGACGACGAGCAGCAGGACGGCGAGGGCCGGACGGATTCTCTGCACTGAAGGCGACACCCTGGAGAATACGAGGTTGGCGGGTGGAAGTTCCTGCGCGCTACCGTCCGAGCTGCGGCGGCACCCGCCTCTTCGTGGCCTGCTCGAACGCGTAGGCGATCTCGATCAGGCGGGGCTCGCTGCAGCCCAGGCCGGTGAAGCTCGCTCCGTACGGCGCGGGCCTGGCGTCGAAGCCGGCCGGGAACGGCGAACCCTGCGGCGCGTTCGGCACGAACCCGATCGGCACGATGATTGTCGGGTAGCCCGGCCTCGCCGCGATCGATGCGCCACTACCGCCCGGGAAGAGGAGGGCGTCGAGGTGGTGCGCCTTCATGACCGCCTCGATGCCGTTGGTTCCCGCAAGCGCCAGGTCCCGGGCGCGGTCCGTTTCGTACCGGTTCCTGTCGGCGGCGAGGTCCATCTCGTCCGAGATGTCGAGGTTCGATTGCCCGTATCGGAGCGAATTGGCGCGTGTGTGCCCGAGGTTCCAGAGCCGGAGCCCGGTCAGGCTCTTCACCGGCGCCGACACACCGAGCGACGCGAGCCAGGCGTTGAAGTCGCGCTTCATGCCGTACTTGAACACCACCGAGCAGGCGGCGTCCTTCCCCTTGGCGCCGTCCGCTCCCGAGCACGTGCTCCAGCTCAGGAAGTTCTTCGCCGGATCGGCCTCGAGAACGCTCGGGATGTCCGCCGGGTCGACGACGACCGCGCCCTGGGCCTTGAGTACGGCGATCGCCTCTTCCATCAGGGCGGCCGTCTCCTTGTTCAGGCCGCCCGAGGGCTTCTCGCGCCCCGGGACCCTGGCTTCGCTGTAAAAATACGCGCGGGGGATCCCGATGCGGGCGCCCTTCAGCCCGTTCGGGTTGAGAAACCTCGTGTAGTCCCGGCCCGGCGGGGGCGTACACGTCCGGGTGGCCGCGTCGTCGGGATCGGGCGCCGCGCCCTCGAGCACGCCCAGGAGAATCGCCGCGTCGGTCACCGTTCGCGCCATCGGCCCGGCCGTGTCCTGGTCGGCCGTGATCGGGATGATCCCGCGGCGGCTGATGCGCCCGACGGTCGGCTTGATGCCGACCAGCATGTTCTGGTTCGCCGGGCTGAGGATCGACCCTGACGTCTCCGTCCCGACGCTGGCGGCCCAGAAGCTCGCCGCCGTGCCGATGCCCGAGCTCGAGCCGCCCGTCGCCAGGGCCGGCCGGCCGTCTGCCGTGGCGTCGCGCGGGTCCCGGCGCGGGTCGTACGGGTTTCGTCCGTAGCCACCCACGGCGCTGTAGTTCGTCGGCATCGGCGTCGGTGAGCCCGCGATCCAGTTCGCCAGCTCGGTCATCACGGTCTTGGCGATGATGATCGCGCCCGCGTCGCGCAGGTTTCTCACGAGCGTGGCCTCGTACGGCGGGACGAAACCCTCGAAGGCCAGTGCCCCGCCGGTGGTCGGCATGTCCGTGGTGTGGATGTTGTCCTTGAGTGCGATCGGGATCCCGTGGAGGGGCCCGCGCACCTTTCCGTCGCGCCGTTCGCGGTCGAGCTCGTCAGCCTCGGCCAGCGCCCTCGGGTTCACGGCGATGACGGCGTTGAGTGTCTCCTCGTACGTGGCGATCCGCAGGAGGGACTGAATGACGAGCTCGCGCGACGTCACGCGCCCCTGCTCCATCGCCGCGCGCATCTGGGGAATCGTCGCCTCGACGACGGAGAACGTGGACGGTGCGGCTGCCTGCGCGGAGGATCCGCTGGAGGGCGGCGTCTGAGCCGCGAGCGAGAGCGTGGAGAGGAGAGCGATCGCGGCGAGGAGCACTGCTCGGGTCATGTGGGTTCTCCTGAATCTGGTCGAGGGCGTCGGAGCTGGCAGGCGTTCTCGTAGTACAGCGCGTGGGAGATGCGCGGACATCCCGAAGGAGTGGGCTTCATCTTCCGCCTCCCCGCCTACTCGACGTACTTGTATCCCGTTCCCGTGTCGAAGACGAC
>CALBDV010000911.1 GCA_937927565.1 uncultured Holophagales bacterium | reverse complement strand
ACGACCTCGAGCTCGCGGCTTCCCGTCTCCCTCGAGAGCTCCGCGCACGCCTCGCGCCCGCGGGCCTCGTCGCGGCAGAGCATCACGACCCGCGCGCCGAGACTCGCCAGGCCCCGAGCCGCCGCCTTCCCGAGGCCGGAGTTCGCCCCGGTGACGAGCGCCGTCTTCCCGGCGAGATCGACGTCCAGGTCCTTCGGGTCGAACCGCCGGGCGTGGCGGCGGTAGCCGTTCCGGTCGAAGGAGAGGACGACCGAGGCGTCGAGCGCCGCGTCGAGGAGGCCGGAGAGGAGACCGCTCACCCCCTCTCTCCGACGCCGGCGCGCCGCGGGTTTTCTCCCCGGCCGCGCGAGGCCCGGGCAGGGGCCCTCACGGAACGAGGACCGCGGCCCCGTCCAGGCGCCCCGCACGGAGGTCGGAGAGAGCCTCGTTCGCCCTCTCCAGCGGGTACGGTCGAGCCTGGCTTCTCACCCCGGCCCGCGCCGCGAGGGAGAGGAACTCCTCCCCGTCCCTCCGGGTCAGGTTCGCGACCGACCGGACCACCCGCTCTCCCCAGAGAAGCTCGTAGGAAAACGACGGAATGTCGGACATGTGGATGCCGCCGCAGACGACGACGCCCCCCTTGCGGACCGAGCGGAGCGCAGCCGGAACGAGCCCGCCGACCGGCGCGAAGACGAGCGCGGCGTCGAGCGGCCCGGGAGGGAGCTCGTCCGACCCGCCTGCCCACGCGGCCCCGAGCGAGCGGGCGAACGCCTGCGAGGCGGCGTCTCCCGGCCGGGTGAACGCGAAGACCTCGCGCCCCTCGAAGCGGGCCACCTGCGCCACGAGGTGCGCCGCGGCGCCGAAGCCCCAGATCCCGACCGTCCGCGGGTCGCCCGCCATCCGGAGCGTCCGGTAGCCGATGAGGCCGGCACACAGGAGCGGCGCCGCCTCGACGTCGGGGAACGCGGCGGGGATCGGGAAACAGAACTGCTCGTTCGCGACCGTCCGTTCCGCGAACCCGCCGTCGAGGTGGTACCCCGTGAAACGCGCTTCGTCGCAGAGGTTCTCGGCCCCTTCCTCGCAGTACCGGCAGCGGCCACAGGTCGAGCCGAGCCACGGGACGCCGACCCTCTCGCCCGGAGCGAAGCGCGAAGCCCCCTCGCCGCACGCCTCCACGACCCCGACGATCTCGTGACCGAGGACGAGCGGCAGCTTCGGCTCCCGCAGCTCGCCGTCGAGGACGTGGAGGTCGGTCCGGCAGACGGCGCAGGCCGAGACGCGGAGGAGGAGCTGCCCGGGCCCTGGAACGGGTTCGGGGACGACCGCCGCACGGAGCGGCCGGCCGGGCGCGTCCAGGAGCATCGCCTTCATTTCAGTTCCCCTCTCGCGGGGTCGGCGCCGCTCCCGCGGCGTCCTCTCGGGCCGGGAAGCCCAAAGACGAAAAACGGGAGGGCCGAAAAGCCCTCCCGGTTGAATTCATGGAGCGGGACACGAGGGTCGAACTCGCGACATCTACCTTGGCAAGGTAGCGCTCTACCACTGAGCTAGTCCCGCCCACGGGACCGGCGGAAGATAGCGAAGAAGGGCGCTCTCGTCAAGGTCCGCGCCGTCGCGGGAAGAGGCGCGGACGGGGTGGGGCTTCGCCGCTCCTCGCGCACGATTCCCGGTTTCCGGCGCGGCACGAGGCGACGTAGAGCTCTCGAGCCTCCTCGGCCCGGCCGAGCCGTTCCTCGAGAATCCGCCCCCCTTCCCACCCCGCGTGCGCCGTGGACGGGCTCTGTGGGATCGCGGCCCGGCGGAACCACAGGACCGCCTCGTCCCAGTCTCGCCGCGACGCGCTCTCGTCACCGATCAGCGAAGCCGCCGCGGCTCCCAGGGAAGCCGGTGGATCGCCGTTGAAGACCTTCGTGGCGTCGGCGATCGCCTCGGCGCTTCGCCTCTCCATCCGGCTCAGCGCGGCCCTCCCGAGAAGCGCGCGCGGATCGGCGGGATTCCGCTCCAGCGCCTTCGCGAGAAGGCCCCCGGCCTCCCGCCGCGCATCCCCGTAGCCGAGAGCCAGCTCCCAGCCCTCGATTCCGCCGCCGATCCGGTCGGGGCCGCCGAGGCCCGCAGGGAGAGGCAGGCCCCAGAGTCCTTTCCTCCCGGCCGCCTGCGCCTTGACGAGCTGCCGGAGAGCCTCGTCGTCTCTGCCGTCGAGGTAGGCGAGCCCTCCCTGCGCATAGAACATGAGGCCTTTTGCGCCCGGACCTCCCGCGCCGCTGTCCAGCGCCTCCTTCGCAGCTCGCGCAGCCGCCTCGAAGTCCACACGCGCCGGTCGCTCTCCGTTCCGCAGGACCGGATCGAGCCGGGCCTGGGCGGCCCGGAGTGCCCCTTCGCCGCCAGGAGGGCCCGGTCTCCCTTCGGGAGGACCGGGTGGACCCGGAGGAGACGGCGCGAGCTCCGGTCCCGGACTCGCATCCGGAGGCGAGTCCGGGACCGGAGCGGGGCGCTTCCCCGTCGCTGCGGCAGCAACGACCGCAGGCGACGGCCCCGCTGGCACCGGGACGTCCAGAGCCTTCCCTTCGCCCCGCAGCGGAACCGGGGGAGCGGCCGTCGGAGTCGCGGCCGGGACCGCCGCCGCGTTCCGTGCGACAGCTCCCTCTTTCGCGGGTGACCTCGGGACGAGAACCCACGCGCCCGCCAGGAGGACGACGCCCGCAGTCGCCCCGGCCAGTGCGTAGAGCGCCCTCCGCGTGGGCTGTGGGGACGTGGAGATCGTCGGCTGGCTCGTCAGGTCGGCCCCGCGCGCCGCCGCCCGCTCTGCAAGCCGCTTCGGCGTCGCCTCGTAGACCGTCGGAGTCGACGCGTCCACCCGGGCCCAGGGCACGGTCGCGCGCTCGAAGTCGATTCCCGTTCCGGTCGGAACGAACGCGAAGAGCTGCCGGGCGAAGTCACTGCAGGAGGCCGGGCGGCGCTCCGGTTCCTTGGCGAGAGCCTGCTCGAAGACCGGGTCGAGGCCGGCGGGAAGGCCGTAGACCGCCGACGAGAGGAGCGGGGCCGGGGCGGTCACGTGCTGGTGCATCAGCGAGAGCGCGCTCTCGCCGTCGAACGGGGGCTTGCCGGACAGGAGCTCGTACGCGAGGACGGCGAGGGAGTAGCGGTCGGAGGCGGGCGTCGCCGGCTTTCCCTGCGCCTGCTCGGGTGCCATGTAGATCGGCGTACCGACGACCATTCCGGTCCTGGTGAGGCCGGTGGGGCTCTCCAGCATCTTCGCGATGCCGAAATCGGCGAGGGCGAGGCGGTCGTCCCTCCGGATCAGGACGTTCGCCGGCTTGACGTCGCGGTGGAGAATGCCCGCCGCGTGCGCCGCGTCGAGGGCGTCGCCCAGCTGGCGGATCCAGGAGACGGCCTGGGCGAAGGGGATGGGCGAGCCGACCATCCGGTCCCGGAGCGTCCCTCCGTCGAGATACGGCATCACGAGGTACGGCATGCCGTCCTCGTCGCCGTAGTCGTAGACCGGGAGGATGTTCGGGTGGTCGAGCGAAGCGACCAGCCGCGCCTCGTGGTGGAAACGTTCCCTCAGATTCCCGTCCCTGAGGTGGGCGGTGAGGATCACCTTCACGGCGACCGTTCGCCCGAGGCGCTCGTCCGCGGCCCGCCACACCTCGGCCATCCCGCCCTGCCCGAGAAGCTCCTCGAGGCGGTAGCGGCCGAGCATCTGTCCCTTCTGGGTCATCCCTCGACCTCGCGGGAGGCGCACGCCTCCTCCCACGGAGTCTGACGGTATCGGGCCGGCAACCGTTTACCCACGAACCTCAATACGGATCTGAGGAGATCATCGTCTGGAAGCTCCCGTCCGACGTCACGGCGTCGTTCAGCACGCCGTAGGCCACGAAGGTGTCGTCGCCCGCGATCCGCCGGACGACGGCGGTGAACCGCTTCACCGAGGCCGGCGCCCCGGCGAGGGCGTGGACGCGGGACCACTGGACCCAGTCGCCGACGCCGAGCCTGACGGTGAGCGGGGAGCCCGCGGCGGCGCCCGTGTCGGCGTCGTAGAGTCGGGCCTCGAGCGTGATCGGCAGCTCCGACCCTCCCCCGGTGTTCACGACGGCGAGGTTCGACCGGACGGCGTCGTCCTGGGCGAGCCCCGGCACGAGAGCCGAGGTCCGGGCACCGCCCCCCTTCGCGACGGCCGGGTGGAAGAGGCCGAAGGCGCCCCCGGTCGCGGCGTCGGTGTTCGGCGTCGTCGTCCGGGCGAGGACGACCGTGGACGGCCCGTCGATCCCCGTCAGGTATCGGAACGTGGCTGTCAGCGTTCCCGCCTGGGCCGCGGTCGTTCCATCCGGAATCTGCACGCCGCGCGACCGCAGGTAGGCAAGGACGTCGGGGATCGTCACCTGCTGCCGCGCCGCGAGCTCGACCGTCACGACCGGCACGCCCGCGATCTCGCCGAATCCCGGGGCCGGCCGGTAGACGAGGTCGACCGGCGTCGCGATGGTCCCGTCGTTCACGAGCGTCACTTCCGTCGTGTAGTGAGAGCCTGCCTCGCCGTAGACGTCGAGGACGACCGGAACGATGACCGTCCGGGCGGCGGCGAGGCCGCCGGGACGGAACGCCGGCAGGTAGCTCCCGTCCGACGTCTTCGCGTCGTTCACCACTCCGTAGGCGGTGAACGCGCCGACACCCGCCGTGCGCCGGATGCGGGCGTACCCGTAGGAGCCGTCGGGAAGGCCGGCGAGGCCGAGGACGCCGTTCCACTGCGTCCACTCGCCGGGCACGAGGGTCCTGACGAGCGGCGATCCCGCCGGCGCTCCGCTCTCCGAGTAGACCTGCACCGAGACCTGGATCGCCTCCGTGCCGCGGCCCGGGAGATGGACGACGGCGAGGTTCGAGCGCGAATCTCCCGCCACGGACCGGAGACCGTAGACCGTCGCCTGCTCCTCGGCCGCATCGAGGTCCGACGGCGCGTCGTAGAAGAGCCCGAAGGTGCCCCCGGAGGCGGACGCCGTATAGGTCCGGGCGATGAGGTAGAAGTCGTCGACGTTCCTCGGCCAATTGCCGAGCGTGACGCTTCCCGCGACGGGCGCCTCCGGCGTCGCAGCCGGAATCGCCATCCCGAGCGATCTCAGGTAGGCGAGCGCGTCGGCCGCGCGGATCTCGCGCCCCGCGGGGATCGTGACGCTCACGGTCTTCGGCGCGAGCGTTCCGCCCGCCCCGGTGAAGCCCGGAGAAGGCGTGTACGTGATGGGAACCGTGGAAACGGAGACCGCGCGCGAGCCGACGACGAGCTCCGAGAGGAACCGTGCGCCGCCGGCCCCGACGACGTCGAGGACGACCGGCAGCGTCCGCACGCCCGGCCGCG
>CALBDV010000910.1 GCA_937927565.1 uncultured Holophagales bacterium | reverse complement strand
GCGTCGCCGTCGAAGTTCGCCTCGAAGCCGCTGCCGAGCCTGAGGAACGTCGGGCCCCACGACTTCGGCTTCGCGTCGATGACGAGGACGTTGCGTCCCTCGTCGCGCAGGAAGCGGAACTCGACCGTCTCGAAGACCCCCATCTCGTAGATCCGGTCGAGGTCGCGCCTCAGCATGGCCACGTCGAGGGGTCTGCCCGCCCGCGTCTCGAGGCGCGTGGCGATCTGCCTCGGGTCGACCCCGGCGCTCACGGTCTGGAGCGAGTCGACCATGGGCGGGTCGGGACGCCGCCCTCGTACCCTCTCGCGGTACGCGCGGTACTCCTCCTCCGAGACCGAGAGTGCGGCCAGCTGCGGCGCCACGCCCCTTGCGGCCTCTTCTCCGCGCTTGACGAGCAGGCCCCCGCGAGAAAAGTCCAGCGACGGGATGTCGGCCACCCTCGGCGCCACGACGACGCTCGCCTGGATCCTGGCCCTCGCCACGTTCTCCCTGACCGGAAGGTTCGCCATCCGGCTCAGCACGCCCCCGAACGACTTCAGCTTCTCCGGGTCGAACTTGTCGCTCGAGACGTCGACGGCGACGACGACTTCGGCGCCCATCTCCCTCGCCTCCGCGACCGGGAGGTTCTCGACGAGCCCTCCGTCGACGAGGAGGCGCACCCCCCGCGGGACCGGCGAGAAGACGCCCGGGATCGACATGCTGGCACGAATCGCCTCGGCGAGGCTTCCGTCCGACAGGACGACCTTCTCCCCGGTCCCGATGTCGGTGGCAACACAGCGGAAAGGCACCGGAAGCTCGTCGAAGCTCTCGATGCCGACGGTCCCGAGCGTCAGCGCCTTGAGGAGGAATCCGAGCTTCTGCCCCGCGATGAGGCCCGACGGAAAGGCGACGCCCTTCCGGGTCAGGCCCATCTCGAGGTCGACGTAGTTCAGGACGTCGTCCTGTTTCCGACGGAAGGAAAGCCGGTCGCGCGAGGGTCGGTCGTCGAGGAGGTCCTCCCAGTCGGTCGTCAGGAGGAGGCGCTCCATCTCGGCGGGTGACATCCCGGAGGCGTAGAGCCCGCCGACGACGGAACCCATGCTCGTCCCGGCGACGACGTCGACGGGGACGCGCAGCTCTTCGAGGACCTTGAGGACGCCGACGTGCGCGAAGCCGTGGGCTGAGCCTCCGGAGAGGACGAGCCCGATGCGGGGCCGCTTCGGGGCCTCGGCTGGAGCGGAAGGCGCGAAGAGGAAAAGAACGAGGGCGAACGCGCCCCCTGCAGCCCTGCGCATCGGCGGCCATGATAGTCGCGCGTGGGATTCACGGCCCTCGGGGCACTACACTAGACGCTACAACCCCATCGACGCAGGAGGTCCCCGGATGTCGAAGCCAATCTCGTCCATCATCGCGGTCCTGATTCTCGGCCTCACCTTTTCCGCGACCGCGGCCCCCCCTCAGAACGATGCCTGTTCGGGCGCCACGCCGATCCAGGGTCTGGAACTTCCTTTCACGCAGGTCCTGGACACGACGCAGGCCACGTCCGACGGCGACCCCGTCGTCGCCTGCGTCAATCCGGCTCCAGGGAAGTCCGTCTGGTACACGTTCCGGCCCGAGACGTCCGACGCCTACGCCTTCGACGCAGGAGAAAGCACGCCCGCCGGCTACGAGCCCGTCCTCACGCTCTTCACGGGCAGCTGCGGCGGCCTGACTCCCGTCGCCGACGCCTGTGCCCGAGGCCGCCTCGTGGCCCCTCTGACGGCCGGCACGACCTACACGCTCCTCGTGGCCGGAGCGGCGGTCGTCGTCGACCCGGAGATCCGGATCGCCGTGAACGGAATCGACCTCTGCCCCGGCGGGCCCGGACCTGGCGGCGGCCCGTGCGGTACCACCATGAACGTGCGCGTCGGCGACCAGATCTCCGCCCGTGTCTACAACAGCCTGAACGGCACTCTCCTCACGGCCGGATCGTTCGCCTGGACCCTCGGAACGAACGCCGACCCGGCCACCGCCACCGGTTCGTCGATCTCCTTCAAGTACACCGCGCCCGTGGCTTCGACGGACGTCGTCCTGACGTGGACGCCCCCCGATCAGAGCCCCATCACCCGCCAGGTGACGATGATCGTCACGGCCGCCTCCGGCCTTGCGCCGCTCTCGCAGGTTCCCGCCAGGCCGTTCTCTCTCGCCGCGGGGGAGACCGCCACCATTCCGAGCTCCGGGGGCACCCTTCGGCTCCTCGTCCAGCGCGACGCACCCGACTGGCGATTCACGAGCATCGTCCCGTCCGTCGCGAGCGTCACGAACGCCGCCGGAATCCCCTACGTCTCCGACTTCTCGGTCTCGAACATGCAGTCGGTGGAGACCATCGTCGGGCTGGAGATCTGGACGGAAGCCGGCCGGCGTGAGTCCTCCCTGATCCGGCTTCCCGCCTACGGCTCGAAGACGATGCGCGACGTCGTGAAGTCGGCCTTCGGCCTCGAGCAGACGTTCGGATCTCTGCTCGTCTACTCGACCGGTTTCGTCACCTCGGGCGCGCGGACCTGGGCGCCGGTCGCCGGCGGCGGCACGAACGGTCAGTTCGCGCTCGCCGGTGACGTTCGGAACCCGTCGTCCGCGGCGGTCCTCCTGATTGGAGAGACGGGTGTCCTCACGGGCGTGCGGCAGGACTCCGCATTCCGGACGAACGTCGGCATCTACAACCTGACCGACAAGGACTGCGTCGTCGAGGTCGAGGCCCGCAACGACGAAGGCCAGCGCGTCGGGTCCCAGCTCGTCCTCACGGTTCCCCCGATCCGCTACGTTCAGAAATCGCTCGGCGACCTCACCGGGAACAACCTCCCGTCGGGCTCCGTCCGCCTGGTCAACACCACGACGGGGTGCGCCGTCGGAGGCATCGCCTACGTGATCGACAACGCCACGCAGGACCCGTTCGCCGTCTCGCAGCGCAAGAGGCCCTGAGCCTCCCGGTTCCTGAAGGTCGTCCGTAGAGTGGGGGCCAGGCCCCCACTCTACGGCTTCATGGTCTTCGCTCCAGCGCTCGAGGGAGCGAGACGGAACCGGTAGTCGACCGGGGCTTCGCCGGCTTTCTCGAGACGTCCGACGAGCGCCTCGCCCTCCCGCCGGTACGTCAGGCGGAGGATCCCGTTCTTCCCGTCCCCTTCGAAGACCGCGAGACCGGCGCCCTTGACGACGAGCGGAAGGACGAGCGGCTTGTCCTTCTCCTCCCACGCCACGCCGCGGCGATCGAAGTGACGAAGGCGGAAGGTGACCCTTCCCTCCTCCTCGACCATCGTCAGGAACTCGAAGACCTTCGCCTTTCCTCCGACCGAGAGTCGCCACATCCCCATCATCGAGTCGCCGCCCGGCGCGCTCCAGACCTCCTCGGAGAGGGTCCCCTCCTCCTCGTCGACCCAGCGTCCGGCCATGAAAGCGACGTCGCCGAGAGTGGAAGAGACTCCCGGTCGTGGCGTCGCCGCGGGAACGGGCGGCTCGGCCCCGGGGAGAACGGGGGCGAGGACGAGGGCCAGAGCAAGGATGGCGGATCTCATGCCGGTTCCTTCCGTCTGTTCCGCTTGCGACGGCTACATCGACGCGTCGTGAATGATGCGCCAGCCGCCCGGGAACCGGACGAGGGTCAGGAGCGTCAGCCCTTCCGCCGCCGGCTTGTCGGCATGCGAGATCTTCCACCGCGCGACGAGGCCGATCGCGTCCGTCACCTTCTTCGCGGGCACGGGTGAGAGAACGTCGACCGACAGCACCTCGAACGAGAGCGTCCCGCGTGCGGCCGCATCGGGGTAGCGGGCCTTGTAGCGCGCGAGGACCTCGCTACGCCCCTTCGTCAGCCCGAAGGCCGTCAGGAAGAGGGCGTCGTCGGCGTAGACGGCGCAGAAGGCATCGAGGTCGCCACGGTTCCAGGCGGCCGCCTGCGTCTCGAGGAGTGTCCGCGCCTCCGTAGCGACGGACGAGGGAGCCGGGACCCGCTTCGCCCCCGAGGGTGGCTCGGCCATGACGGTCCTGGAGACGAGTGCAAGGGCGAGGAGGGCCGGTGCGAAGCGCGCCATGGGCGCATCGTACCCGGCTCCGCCCCTCATCCCCCCCGCTTCGATTCCTCGACCGTGTTCAGGTAGAGGGCGGCGAGGTACTCGTCGAGGCTCGGGGCGAGGTCGATGAAGCACCCCTCGGGCGTTCCGTCCCAGTCCGGGAGCCCCTCGACGTACGCGACGATCCGCCCGGAGCGCTCCGGGGCCAGGTCGACGTAGAGGACGGAGGTCCCGCCGTCGGCCGCGATCGGGAGGAGGCCGGGACGCAGGCCCTTGAGCCGCCTCTCGACCTCCAGCTCGTGGAGGATCAGTCCGGCGGGTGACCGGCCCGGATACGGATGCCGCGTCGAGTAGAGCGAGTAGAAGCAGAGCGGAAACGGCCGCGACTCCGTCGGAACCTCGAACGTGTAGTCGAGCTTTCCGCCGTTGGCGGCAGCCAGGAAGCCGAGCAGTTCCGGCGGGAGCTTCACGCCGACGGCCGTCTCTATCGCCGCGATCTCCTCGCCCGTCGGCGGCGCCTTCGGCGCGTCGACCTCGAGGTGGGGAAAACGGTCGAGCCTCATGGGTGTCCATTGTCGCCGGTCTGCAGACCCGCGAGGGCGGCCGGCCGTCAGCGGGTCCCGGGCAGCTGGACCACGAGCGTCCCGGCCCCCACGAGCAGGAGCCCGGCGACCTCGCGCACCCCGAGCTCTTCGCCGAGGAAGGCGACCGCCAGGAGCGCGATCTGCGGGAGCATGAGGCCGTTCACGACGCTCGACTCGACCGCGGTCAGGATCTTCAGCGAGCGGTTCCAGAGCGTGAACGCGACGGCCGTGTTCACGACCGCGAGCCACGCGACGACGGCGGCCGTGCGCAGGTCGATCGGCGGGAGCCCCTGGAGTGCGACGCCCCCCGAGAGGAGGGCGAGGGCGCCCACGGAGAGGCTCACGAACGTCACGGAGAGGGGCGGCAGGGACGACTCGCGGTTCACCTTTCGACCGAGGAGCGCGCCGACTGCGTTGGCCGAGAGCGCCACGAGCGCCACGGCGACGCCCGCCGCACCCGGAACGGCGAGCGATCCGGGCCAGAAGTAGAGGACGGCGCCCGCGGCCGCCACCGCGACACCGGCACCCTGAAGCGGCGTCGGCGGCTCGCTCCTGGCGAGCGCGCTCGCCAGGGCCACGAGGGCGGGCGTCATCGCCAGGAAGATGCTGACGGTCGCCGCCGGGAGGAGCGCGAGGGCGGCGAACTGGGCCCCCTGCGCCACGGCGATGTAGACGAGCCCGAGGAGCACCAGCCATCCGGCCGTCGCGCGCGGGGCCTCGCGCAGATGCCGTCGTCCTTGCGCCGGGCCGAGCGCGAACGGGGCGAGGCAGAGCGCCGCGAGGCCGTACCGGAGCCCGGCGAAGGGAAGGGGCGGAAGGCTCGCCGCGAGCCCGACCTTGATGAGGACCCAGGACGTCGACCAGAGGAACGTGACGAAGACCGCGGTGAGGAGGGCGGAGAGGCGCCCGGGCGCGTGCGGTGCCGTCACCGCGCCGCCGCCGTCACGAGACGAAGCTCCACCGGACGAACTTTGCCGAGTAGTAGAGGAGGAGAACCGTCGAGCCGGCGAGCCACGCCAGCCGCAGGCGCGGCCGGCGGTCGAGGAGCGCCGCCAGCGAGAGCGTCACGGGGAAGACGGTCATCGTGTAGCGCGGGATCCCGGCGTCGGTTCCCGTCAGGACCGGCATCGCCACGAGCGCAGTCATCCAGGCGGCGTCCGAGGGCCGGCCGGCGCGGAGCTGGACCACGGAGAGGCCGAGGAGCAGGACGACGAGTGCGTACGGGACGAGGAGCCCGGGGTGCCGGAGGACCTCTCCCGACGAGACCCTCTCGGCGAGTCGGCCCAGGAAGGCGGCCGGGCCTCCGGAAGCGCTCGTCACCCTCTCTGGCCAGGCGGCCATCACGCGGAAGAAGAGACCGGGCTCCCCCTTCAGGAGGCCGATTCCGAACATGTAGGAAAGGGCCCCGGCGAGGGGCGCGGCTCCGAGGAGCGCGGCCGGAGCGAGCGTCCGGAGCCTCCAGCGGACGGCGGCCCCGTTCTCCTCGAGCCACCACGCCACTGCGAGCGCCGGGCCGAGCGCGGCCGCCGGGGCGCGACAGAAGCCGGCGACGAAGCCGAGGGCCACCGCACCCGCGACGCTTCCCGTCCGGAGCGCGCGGAACGCCAGCAGCGCGACCAGAAAGAAAACGGCGTCGCTGTAGGCAGCCTGGAGGAAGAAGGCGGACGGGTACAGGAGGAGGAACGGGAGAGCCCGCCACGGGTCCTCGGGGACGCCTCGGCGGCGTGCCTCCTCCAGGAAAAGTGGCAGCGCAAAGAGAAATGACGCCCAGGCGACGAGGAGAAGACTCCGGAAGACTCCGAGCCCGGTCGCAAGGTGGACCACCCGCGCCAGGTAGGGGTAGAGCGGGAAGAACGCGTGCTCCGACTCGCGGCCCACCGGCGGCGGAGGGCCGTAGCCGTCGCGGGCGATCTCACGGTACCAACCCGCGTCGAAGCGGGCGTAAAGCGGCGCCTGGGCCGCCACGTCCGCCGGCCAGGAGGACGGCTGCGCCCCTGGGACGAGGTCGCGCATCGCGAGGCCCCACGCGCCGAGGAGGGCGACCCAGAGGAGGCCCGCGAGAACGACGCGGCGATTCACGGGACCGCGCCACGGCCAGGGGAAGGGACGAGAGCTCACGGGACCGGATGATGCCACCCGGTCCGGCGGATCAGAGCGTTCCCTGGACGTATCTCAGGTTCGTGAGCGCGACGAGGTAGTCCCTCTTCGCCCGGGCGAGGTTTCCCTCGGCCTGCCGGGCGTTCACGAGCGCGTCGTCCACCTCGAGCCGCGTCTTCACGCCGAGCTCGCTCCCCTTCTCCGACATCTCGAGGAGGCGTCGGGCCTGCGAGACGTTTCCCGAGAGGGCCGTGACGATGCCGGCTGCGACCTTCGCCTGGTCCAGGGCCGTCCGGACCTCGACGTAGAGGCCGTCCCGCGCCTTCGCGAAATCGAGCTCGGCACGGGTCAGGTCGCTCTTCGCCTGGACGACGCGCCCGCGCGTGGCGAGACCGTCGAAGAACGGGAAGGAGAGATAGACACCCGTCCCCCAGACCTTTCCGTCGGCCTTGAAGGAGCCGGCGTCGTACCAGGACCAGCCCGCGTTGGCCCGCAGGTCGAGCCGGGGCTTGTCGTCGGCGTTCCTGATCTTCACGAACTCGCGGTAGATGCCGACGGCGCGTTCGAGGCCCTTCACGTCGGGCCTCTGCGCGAGTGCCGTCTGCACGGCCTCGTCGAACGACGGCGTGGCGACGACCTCCGCCTCGAGCGTCCCCTCGACGTCGAGGGCCAGCTTCTCCTCGGCCAGGACGAGCCTGAGGCGGTCGAGGGCGATGAGGACGAGGTTCGCCGTACGGATCACCTCGGGCTTCTGGTTGTCGAGGGCGACGCGGGCAGCGAGGACGTCGTAGTCCGTAGCGGTGCCGAGGGCGTACCTCTTCTCGGCCTCCGCGAGCTGCTTCTCGCGCTGGCCGAGCGTCTCCTTCGAGATCGACTCCAGCTCCCGCGCGAGGAGGACGTCGTAGAACGCCTCCGTCACGTCCCGTATGGCCGCCTGCCTGTAGTGGTTGAGCTGGTCCTCTGCGGCGGCGATGCCGTCCTTTGCGGCGCGGACGGCCGCGCCCACCTTCCCCCAGGCGTAGAGCGTCTGCGTGAGGCCGACGCCGGCCGCCGTCGTCGTCTGGCCGGAGGGGAAGAGCCCACCCGTGAGCGCCGCGAAGGTGCCGTCCCAGGAGCGCCCGTACGACGCGTCGGCCGAGAGGTTCGGAAGCGCCGCGGCGCGCTCCTCGACGTACTTGCCGCGCACCCAGTCCTGGTAGCTCCGCGCCTTCTCGACGTCGTGGTTCTTCTCCGCGGCGATCGCCACTGCGTCGGCGAGCGTCAGGACGCGCGGGGACGCCGCAGGGGTCGTCGGGACCGCCGGCGGCTCGGCCGCGAGGGCCGCCGCGGGGAGGAGGAGAGCGAGGAGAAGGGCCGTGCCGACCGCCGTGTGCGCGGCCGCCTTCCCGGTGTGGCCGAGCGCCTCCTGCTCGAGTGCATTCGCCTTTGCCCAGCGGCGGTGGATCCACGCGGCGAAGTCGTCGAAGAGCGCGTAGACGACCGGAACGACGAGGAGCGTGAGGACCGTCGAGGTGATCAGGCCGCCGATGACGGCGCGCCCGAGCGGCGCCCTCATCTCGGCCCCCTGGCCGAGCCCGAGGGCGAGCGGGAGCATGCCGAAGATCATCGCGAGCGTCGTCATCATGATCGGCCTCAGCCGGGTCCGGCCCGCCGTGATGAGCGCCTCGCGCCGCTCCATCCCGCCCTTCCTCAGGACCTTCGTGTAGTCGACGAGGAGGATCGCGTTCTTCGTGACGAGCCCCATCAGGAGGATGAGGCCGATGAGCGACATGATGCTCAGCGTGTCGCCCGTCAGGGCGAGCATCCCCGCCATGCCGACGATCGAGAGCGGGAGCGAGAGCATGATCGAGAGCGGGTCGATGAACGACTCGAACTGCGCCGCGAGGATGAGGTAGACGAAGACGACGGCCAGCAGGAGCGCCTCGGCCATGTACCCGAAGCTCTC
>CALBDV010000909.1 GCA_937927565.1 uncultured Holophagales bacterium | reverse complement strand
TCCTCGTGGAGGCAGGCCGTCTGCTCGGCCTCCATCGCGAGGACTCCCTTCCTCACGAGCATCAGCTGTTCGCGCGCCGTCAGCCCGTCGTCCGACTGCTCCGACAGGTCGGCCGAGAGCTGGTCGCGCAGGGCCGAGACCCGGATCATGAAGAACTCGTCGAGGTTGCTCTCCGAGATGCAGAGGAACTTCAGCCGCTCGAGGAGGGGCCATCTCTCGTCGCGCGCCTCCTCGAGGACCCTCTGGTTGAAGTCGAGCCAGGAGAGCTCCCGGTTGAGGAGCGGCGTGAGCGGTGCGCCGGCTGGCTCGGCGTCGGCCTCCGCGGAGGAGTGCGAGTCTCCCTCCTCGGGCAGCGACGCAGGCTCCTCTTCCGGGACAGCCGGCTCCCGGAGCATGGGATCGGGCTCGACGAGGACATCGGCGTTTCGCTTGCGGCGCGGACGTTGCTCGTGACGGATCACGCGTTTCGCTCCTTCATGCCTCAGGCGGGCACACCGACAGCCTTGCGCAGCACACCCGCCAGCTCGCCGGCGATCGACTCGACGGTCGAGGGCTCGACCCCCTCGACCATGACCCGGGCGAGGAGCTCGGTCCCGGAATAGCGGACCAGGATGCGGCCGCTCCCGGCAATCCTCTCCTCGGCGCTCGTCATCAGGCCGGAGAAGCCCGGGATGCTCTCGAAGGGGACTCTCTCCCGTACCTTGACGTTCACGAGGACCTGGGGCGCCCGGACGAGGCGCGGCCCCGTGGCCAGGGGGACGCGGGTGGCCGCGACGGAGGCGGCGACGTGGAGACCGGTGAGGGTCCCGTCCCCGGTCGTCGTCAGGTCGGCGCGGATCAGGTGCCCCGACTGCTCTCCGCCCAGGAGTGCGCCGCAGCGCTCCATCTCTTCGACGACGTAGCGGTCGCCGACGGCGGCGCGAACGAGCCGGATCCCGCGAGCACCGAGGGCCTCCTCGAGTCCCCAGTTCGACATGACCGTCCCGACGACGGCGTCGGGTCTCTTGCCTTCCCGCTCGAGCTCGAGCGCCCAGAGGAGCAGGACGTCGTCGCCGTCGAGGACGCGCCCCTGGCCGTCGGCGAGCATCGCGCGATCGGCGTCGCCGTCGAGGGCGAGCCCGAGGTCGGCCCCGGCCATCACGACGGCTCCGGCCATCGCGTCCGGATGGAGGGCGCCGCAGCCCTCGTTGATGTTGCGACCGTCGGGGGAGACCGCGAGCGGGATCACCTCGGCCCCGGCGCGCCGGAATGCCTCCGGGGCGACGCGGAAGGCGGCCCCGTTCGCGCAGTCGACGACGATCCGGAGTCCGTCGAGGCGGGCCGGGAGCGTGTCGACGAGGTGGGTCTCGTAGAGGTCGGCCAGGGCCGGGTCTTCCGGCATCTCGAACGGCGGCACGGCTTCGGCGGTCGCGATGAGCCTCTCGATGGAGGCCTCCACGGCGTCGGGCAGCTTCTTCCCTTCCCAGGAGAAGAGCTTGATTCCGTTGTCGGGCCAGGCGTTGTGCGAGGCCGAGACGGAGATCCCCGCATCGGCGCCGAGCGCCTTCACGAGGTGGGCGACGGCGGGCGTCGGGACGACGCCGGCGAAGCGAACCTCGGCGCCGGCGGCGCGAAGCCCTCCCGCCAGGGCCGCCACGATTCCGGGCGAGGAGACGCGGGTGTCGCAGCCGACGACGACCGTGAGCGGTTCCGTCCGGCCCCTGTCGCGGAGCGATACGGCGAGGGCGGCGCCGATTCGCGAGACGGTGGCCGGGTCGAGCGGGTATTCGCCGGCCTTGCCGCGAATCCCGTCAGTGCCGAAGAGGGAACGCATGTTCTGCGGAGTTTACGTACTCGGCGGAAAGAAGCCCCCGGAAGGTGTCCCGGGCGCCCGGCCGGCCGCGTCCGATGGACGCTCCCGTCCGGCCGTGCCTGCCGCCGCCAGCAACCTCACGAACCGCAGAGTCTCCTCGACGTCATGAACCCGGAGGAGGAGCGGGTTGCGGCCCTGGAGTCTCTCGACCGCGACGGCGCAGGCGGCGAGCGACTCGGGGAGCCGCTCGGCAGGGGGCCTGCCGGAGAGGGAACCGAGGAATGCCTTGCGCGACGCCCCGACGACCATGGGGACGCCCTCGGGAGCGAGGAGCGCGAGGCCGGCGAGGAGGGCGAAATTCTGATCGGGCGACTTGCCGAAACCGAGTCCGGGGTCGACGAAGACGCGGTCGGGACGCAGGCCGGCGACGAGGGCGCGCCGGCGGCCTCGCGCGAGGTCGGCCGCGACGTCGGCGACGACGTCGGGGCCGAACCGCGACACCTCGAAGGTCGTCGACGGGACGCCGCGCATGTGGTTCAGGACGATGGCGGCGCCGCGTTCGACGACGAGGTCGAGGAGCCCGTCGGGCGGGTCGAGCCCCGTCACGAGGTTCACGACGTCGGCCCCGGCGTCGAGCACCCGGCGAGCGACGTCGACCCGCCGCGTGTCGACGGAGATCGGGATCGAGGGGCGTGCGGCGCGGATTCCCTCGACGACGGGGAGGACACGCACGAGTTCCTCGTCGACCGTGACCTCGCCCGCTCCGTCCCCGTAGGCGGTGCCCCGTGGGCGCGTCGACTCGCCCCCCACGTCGAGGATCGCGGCGCCGGCATCGGCGAATCGCAGCCCGGCTTCGATGGCGGCCACCGCGGAGAGGTGGCGCCCGCCGTCGGAGAAGGAGTCGGGCGTGACGTTGAGGATCGCCATCACTCCCCCGACGGAGCCGAAGCCGAGCGACGCGCCGGTGCGCAGCGGGAGGGGGCGGAAGGTCATCGGGGGCTCCTCCGAAGCCGGAGTCTAGCGAGAGACGTCGCGTTCTCGGGAGCCTGTCGCCGCCGCGAGCCGAGCGAGGCGGGCGCGGGCGTCCCGCGCGAACACGGCATTGCCGCGAGGGGGCGCCGTTGCGAGGAACCTCTCGTAGCTCGCCGCCGCGCGACTCGGCCTGCCGGCGGCCTCGGAGCAGCGTCCTTCGAGATAGATGGCCTCCACGGCGGACGGCGAGTGGCGCCGGAGCGCCCTCAGGGCGGCGATTGCGCCGTCGAGGGGGGCGTGACCGAAGCGCTCGGCGTGGGCCACGGCGGCCCGGGCGTAGGCGAGAACGGCGGGCGGGTGGAGCGGCGCCTCGGCGAGGGCTCGGGATGCGTCGGCGAGCGCGCGGACGATTCCCCTGTCGCGGCGGTAGGCGCGACGGCAGGGGAGGCATCTCACCGCATTGGCGTCGAGGCGGAAGCCGAGCGTCTCGTACCAGTGCTTCTGCTCGCGCGCCGGGAAGACGAACGGCGTGCCGCAGTCGCGGCAGATCCGGTTGACGTCGACGTAGAAGTAGCGCGGGACCTCGCAGCAGAAGAGCTGCCGCCGCGGATCGCCTCGGACCGCGCCGGCGGGGAGGTCGGGCCGGTAGTCGGGGTCGTACCTCCAGGAGGGGCCGGACATTCCGGAGGTGCCGGGGTCCGGGAGGAGCGGGACCTCGCCGAAGAGCCGATGACGCCGGGTCCGTCTCTCCGGGCGGTGACTCGGAACAGCGGCTCCCGGACGCGCCTCCATGCGGCCCGGGAGACGGAACGGCCCGCTCCGTGTCCGAAGCGGGCCGGAAGGCAGGCGAGGGGTGCCGGGTTTCTTCAGACCGGGGCCGGCACGAGGCCGGAGGGCGCCGGCTCCGCGCCGTCGTTCTTCGCTTCGGGGGCGGGGGCCACCGGATCGGCCGGCTGGGAAGCCTGGGTCCTCGCCTTCGTCGCGTGCGGGACCTCTCTGCCCGTGATCCGCTCGATCAGGGTGTAGACCTCGTCGCCGTCGAGGGATTCCTTCTCGAGGAGCTCGGCGGCGATGGCGTCGAGAGCGGGGCGGTTCTCCTGGACGACCACCTTCCCCCGCTGGTAGGCCGCGGTGACGATCCGGTTCACCTCGGAGTCGATCTTTCGCGCGGTGTCCTCGGAGTAGTCGGGCCGGCGGGCGAAGTCGCGGCCGAGGAAGACCTCGCCCTCCTCGTGGCCGAACGTCATCGGGCCGAGGTCGCTCATCCCCCACTCGCAGACCATCCGCCGGGCCATCGTCGTCGCCTGCTCGAAGTCGTTCGAGGCGCCCGTCGTGATCTGGTCGAGGCAGACTTCCTCGGCGAGACGCCCCCCCATCATGACGGCGAGGCGGGCCTCGACGTACTCCTTCGAGTAGGAGTGCTTGTCCTCGAGGGGAAGCTGCTGCGTGAGGCCGAGGGCGCGGCCGCGCGGGATGATCGTCACCTTGTGGAGCGGGTCCGCGTGCTCCTCGAAGGCGGCGATGAGGGCGTGGCCCCCCTCGTGGTACGCGGTGTTCCGCTTCTCCAGGTCGGACATGACCATCGACTTCCGCTCCGCCCCCATGAGGACCTTGTCCTTGGCGTAGTTGAAGTCGTCCATCTCGACCTTCTTCTTGTCGGCGCGGGCCGCCGTCAGCGCCGCCTCGTTCACGAGGTTGGCGAGGTCGGCGCCGGCGAAGCCCGGCGTGCCGCGCGCGACGACGAAGAGGTCGACGTCGTCGGACATCGGGATGTTCTTGACGTGGACCTTCAGGATCCCCTCGCGCCCCTTCACGTCGGGGCGGTCGACGACGACGCGGCGGTCGAAGCGGCCGGGGCGGAGGAGGGCCGGGTCGAGGACGTCGGGACGGTTCGTGGCGGCGATCAGGATGACGCCGTCGTTCCCCTCGAAGCCGTCCATCTCGACGAGGAGGGCGTTGAGCGTCTGCTCGCGCTCGTCGTGCCCGCCGCCGAGGCCGGCGCCGCGGTGGCGGCCGACGGCGTCGATCTCGTCGATGAAGATGATGCAGGGGGCGTTCTTCTTACCCTGCTCGAAGAGGTCCCGCACGCGGCTCGCGCCGACGCCGACGAACATCTCGACGAAGTCGGAGCCCGATATCGAGAAGAACGGGACGTTGGCCTCGCCGGCCACGGCGCGCGCCAGGAGGGTCTTGCCGGTTCCCGGGGGGCCCATCATCAGGACGCCCTTCGGGATCTTTCCGCCGAGCTTCTGGAACTTCCCGGGCTCCTTCAGGAAGTCGATGATCTCGGAGAGCTCGGCCTTGGACTCGTCGCAGCCGGCGACATCCTTGAAGGTGACCTTCTTCTGGTTCGGAGTCAGCAGCTTGGCCTTCGACTTCCCGAAGGCCATCGCCCGGTTCCCGCCCGACTGCATCTGCCTCATGATGAAGACCCAGAGGCCGATCAGGAACAGGATCGGGGCCCACTG
>CALBDV010000908.1 GCA_937927565.1 uncultured Holophagales bacterium | reverse complement strand
GCTCTTCAGGACGATCGGCAGACGGGTGGCAGCGGGAGGATCGGCGTGAGCGAAGGCCCGGCTCCCCCTCGCCAGCGCTACGCGGCCGACCAGGCACCGGGCGGACGCGACGCCCGCGTCGAAATCGACGCGGCCCAGTGGAACGACGAGAGGGGGGACGGCGCTCTCCTCCGGTGCACCCTGCGGGTGAACGGCCTCCCGATGCACCTCGAAGCGGTCGCCGTGCGAATGACGAAGTCGGGGTGGATCGCCGCCGTCGAGGAAGAGGACGAGGAGCGGCTCGCGGCCCTTGACGCGATGTACGCCGCGAGGTGGGCGACGCTGTCGTTCGTCCCCCCGGGTCGCCGTAGGGCCCGCGAATACGTGCTCTACGCCGTTCCGTTCGAGGACTGACAGTGGCACGACGAAAGACCGCCTTCATGCGATGGATGGACGAGAAGCTCCGCGCCGATCCGAACCTCGCGAGGGCCGTTAAAGAGCGGCTCCGGGATATGAAGCGGGAGAGCGAGAGGGCCGAAGCGAAAAGCGTCGCCGCCAGAGGCAGGTGTCGCGGGAAGGAGGAGCGATGACCTCGCCGATTCCGAAAGAGGCTGCTGTGGCAGCGGCGATGAAACTCCCGGCCGAGACGTGGGAGGCGCTGTTCGAGCTTCTCCTCGGCGACATCCCCGTCGAGCCCGATCCCGAGATCGAAGCCGCGTGGCTGGAAGAAGTCGGACGCCGGATGAGGGATGCGGACGAGTCATCTTGGATCCCGGCAGACGTCGTCTTCGCCAGGCTGCGAGCGGCGGTAACCCAACCCCGCCCCGTCCGACCGCCGGTCGAGATCGACGGCCTCCTCCTGCCCGTGAGCGACGTGATAGAAGCCTGCTGGGACCTGCCAGTCGGCGACCGGGTTGCGCTCGCGGAGCGATACCTGGCTCGCGAACAGGCGCCGGGAACGTCGAGGCACTCCAGGATGTGGCTCGAGGATTCCGCCCGCTGGCTCGCGGACGCGAAGGCGTCGCTGGCTGTAGGGCGCGGGAAGTCGAGTGATTGCGGCGCCGTAGACTAATCGCTCTCGACGGTAGTGGGCCGGCGCGCTTCGGCGCGGTGATCTCGTCGGCGAAGCTCCGAGCTTCCTCAGGGCGCGAGGCGTCGAGGCGCCCTCCCTCTTTCTCCTCGACGCATGACATTCGCGAAGTACCTCTCCGCCAGCAGTTGGCGTGGGCCTGTGTCAAGGCCTGCCGCGAGCCTCTCGAAGGCAACGTAGTGGACGAGGTTGGGCGCGGTGAACCCAACGAGGAAGGGGTCGGGATCTCACCGAAACGTGCCGCCCGGCCAGGCCGCGACCCGAATCGTCGCCGAGGCACCGGCGAGACTCCGGGTGTGAGAGCCGAGCAGCAGGAGCTGCCCTGTAAGGCCGACCCTTTGGAGAAGCGGGTTCTCGTACGAGAGCCG
>CALBDV010000907.1 GCA_937927565.1 uncultured Holophagales bacterium | reverse complement strand
CTTGGATCACCCTATCTTCTCCTCTTCAGTGTCCAAGAAAACCGGGGGCGCCCCACTATTTCGAAAAGGCCCTCTGTGACTGCCTCGTCGAATCGAGTCGCAAGGATCCGAAGAGGATCGAGCAGGAACTTCGCGACATTCTGCTTTCCGACGGCGTCCCGCTGATCGAAAGACAGCGCCTGTGCCATGCCCTCTCGCAGTTCTCGATCGACTGCCTTGATCCCAAACGGGGCGACCTAATTCGCTTGGCACAGAAGGCACGAGCCTTCTGCGATCAACGCTTGCCATCGCACGCTGGCCCCTTGATCCCCTTGCTCCAAACCGGCGCCGCTCTTCTATCAAAACGGCTGGCTGGGGCCTTCACACCGGAGTACCTTAAGGCGGTTATCGCCTGGGCAGCACTTTCCTGGATCCCTCCAGAGGAGAGCGCCCCGACTGCTTCAGCCCTGTCAATCCCTGAGGACACTCCATGACCTTCCGCGTCCATGAACTCAGAGTCGCCTCGCGCAGGGACCGAGCAGCCTACGCGCTCCAATTCGACCCTCGCGCCACCGTCCTGCGAGGGGAGAACGGGACAGGAAAGTCCTCTCTCCTGAAGACCCTCTACTGGTGCTTCGGGGCGGATCCGGCCGTGTCGAGCGGCACCTGGAAGGATCTGGACATCTGCGCGTGCGTTCGTTTTTCTGTCGACAACAGAACGTACTCACTCGTACGCCATGCTCGCCAGTACGGCGTCTTTGACCAGGACGATCGTCTCATCCGCACGTTCTCCGTCGTCACCAAAGGTCTCGGCCTGTACCTTGCCGAGCTCTTTCGATTCGGTCTGTCGTTACCCAATAGCCGCTCCGGCCAACCCGAGACTCCGCCGCCAGCTTTCTACCTGCTTCCCTACTACATCGATCAGGACGCCGGATGGAAAGACGCATGGTCCTCCTTCGATTCGCTCAGCCAGTACCGTAACTGGAAGACCGATGTAGCTGAATACCATACGGGTCTCAGGCCCAACGAGTACTACAGGCTCAAGGCCGAGATCGGTCGCCTCAAGTCGGAGGCCGAAGAGCCGCGCCAAGAAGAGCGAGCCCTACAAAGAGCCATCGAGCAGGTAAGAGCGAAGATGGCCACGTCGCCCGTCGATTTCGACCTAACCAGATTTCAGGCCGAGATCGACGAACTGGTCGAGAAAGCGAAGGTCCTCGCGGACGAAGAGGAACGCTATCGGAGGAAGATAGGCGAGCTATCTAGCCGCAGAATCTTCCTTGAACAGCAGGTCACGCTGGCCGCTCGTGCAGGCGACACTCTCCATAAGCAGTACTCGGAGGCAGTAAAGCAACCCGAAGACGCCGAATGCCCCACTTGTGGCACGCCCTATCAGAACCTCGTGTTACAGCGATTCCGCCTCGCGTTGAACGAAGATCGCTGCGCCGAGTTCATTACATCCTCCCGTCGGGAAGTCGCCGAGACATCTGACCAGATCTCAGATTTGAAGGCCCGCATGCAAGAAGCCAGTCAGCGGCACGCTCGAATCTGGGAGCTCCTCGACACGAAGCGAGCTGCCGTCACACTCGCCGAGGTACTCCAGGGCGAAGCGAGAGGTCAAGCCGTAGACGTCCTGCAGTCGCAGGCCAGAGGCATTCGGGAGGCTCTCGCCAGCCTCGAGGAGCGAGTCGACGAGGCGTCCGAACGCCTATCGGCGCTCGACAGCAAGGACCGGAAGAAGGCTTTCCTGGAGGATTTCCGCTCTGCTGTCGCGAGGTACAGCGTGGCCCTTAGGGTCCCCGCTCCTGATTCGATTAAGAGCTTCGCCTACCGTCTGAACCAGACCGGAAGCGATCTCCCCCGGGCCGTACTCGCCTACATGTACGGGATTCTCCACCTTGCGTGGCGCAATTCCGAGGCCTCGCATGCACCGCTCGTTATCGACTCGCCCAATCAGCAGGACCAGGATCCTGTGAACCTCGCGAGGATGCTGAGCTTCATACGCGACAACACCCCCGGCGATCAGCAGCTCATCCTGGCGCTCGTCGATCCACACGGAGTTTCGTTCGGCGGGTCTGAAGTTGTGCTGAGCCGACACCGGAGCGTGCTCCAGCGAGAGCTCTTCGCCCAGGTGGGTGCCGACCTTGAAGAGAAGCTGAGCCGCATCTACGAGAGTTCGACCTCCGGAGCCTCGCAGGAGGCATAGCTCGACCTTCCCGGGAGGGTATCCCTACTCGGTCATTTCGACGCAGTCCCCTTCCGCTACCACCGTCGGCCCTACCGTCCTCCCCATCGAAAGGAGGACGGCATGCACACCCTCACCATCTCGATCCAGGGCGCCGCGAACGACTCGACGAGCGTCGAGCTGCC
>CALBDV010000906.1 GCA_937927565.1 uncultured Holophagales bacterium | reverse complement strand
CGACAGCTCCGACGGGAGCGGCGGCGCGACGAATTTCGCGAGCACCTCCGGCGGGACGCTGTCGGCGCCGTGTCCCTGATAGGCCGTCTGCTGGGCCGCGGCCGGAACGGCGAGAAGGGCCACGAGAGCGAGGGCGGTCGAAGAGCGGTTCACCATCAATCCTCCAATAGACCTGGGCCGCCGCAACCGGCTCGGGCGCGGACGACGCACAGGATCTCGTCCTTGTTACGCGGAGCGGTCCGCGCGGTTTCCGGAACGGACCGCCATCAGGCCTTCGGCTCCCACGTGTCGGGGACCTGGACGAGAACGGCCTCGCCGCGGGCGCAGACGACTCCGCGGGAGGAGAGAGTCGTTGCGACGGTGACCTTCCGCCCCTTGACCTCCACGATGGTCGACCGAAGCTCGACGGGGGAGTCGATCGGGGTCGGCTTGAGGTATTCGACCTTGAGCGTCCCGGTCAGGAAGCGCGGGTAGGGGCCCACCGCGGGGTCCCCACCTGCGGCCCGGTGGGCGGCGGCGGCGGCGCTCCCCGTGGAGTGGCAGTCGATGACCGAGGCGATGTAGCCGCCGTAGACGAATCCCGGGATCGCTGTGTGGTGCGGCCGGGGGACGAGCGTCGCGACGGTCTCCTCGCCGTCCCAGAAGCTCCGGATGTGAAGGCCGTGCTCGTTCAGACGCCCGCAACCGTAGCAATGCGCCCAGTGGTCGGGGTAGAGGTCCTGGAAAGCCGGCCTCTCCATCACGTTCTTCCCGGCATGAGGGCGCGCGTGGCGTGGGTGAGCGCACCGCCCAGCTCCATGAGGGCCTTGCGACGCCCCGGGTCGACGACGTTGCCGTCGGAGTCGAACGCGTCCGCTGCCTTCGGGAGGGAGATCTGGTCGGGAAGGACGACGACGCCGATGTTGCCGAGGATCATGCGGACGGACGCCAGGCCCCGGATTCCCCCGAGGGCCCCCGTCGACGCGGAGCAGAGGGCAGCGACCTTTCCCTTGAAGCACTCGAGGGGCTTTTCGTCGGGCGCGGGGCGGGAGACCCAGTCGAGGACGTTCTTCAGCGTCCCGCTGATGGCCGAGTTGTATTCGGGGCTGGCGATGAGGAGCCCGTCGGCGGCCTTGAATAGCCCCTTCAGCTTCAGGGCGCCGGCGGGAATGCCCTCCGCGGCCTCGAGGTCGCCGTCGTACGGGGGAACGGGGAAGTCGCGCAGGTCGATGCGCGTGACGTCCGCGCCGGCGGCACGTGCGCCATCGGCGGCGACGGACAGGATCTTCCCGTTGTAGGAGCCGGTCCTGAGGCTTCCGGCGAAGGCGAGGATGCGGGGGACGTCGGTCATGGGCCCTCCGAGCGGACCGGATGATACCGGCGGGATCCTCAGTGGCGGCTCTTCGACCGCTCCCGCTGCCGCGTCGCGGAACGGGGCGGCGGCGTCTTCTCCCGATGGGCCGGGCCGCCGTCGGCCGGGCGAGTGAAGCCGCGCAGCCGGAGGAGCTCCCAGGCCCGTTCTTCCAGGAGTGCCTGCGGGACCGGTTTCGGGAGGAGGTCGGCGGCCCCCGACTGGAGGGCGAAGGCGTGAAGGGCGCGGTCCGGGTGGGAGGCGAGAAGCAGGACCGGAATGTGCGCCGAGCGCGGGGTCGACTTCAGGATTCGCGCGACGTCGAAGCCGTCCAGGCGGGAGAGCCGGGCGTTCATCAGGACGAGGTCGACCTGGCGCGACAGGGCCGTCTCCAGCGCCTCCTCGGCGCTCGTCACCTCGAGCGTCCGGCAGCCGGTCATGCAGAGGGCCGTGGCGATCTTGAGGAGGTCGCGGACCTCCTCGTCGACGACGAGGACGACCGGCGGGCGCCGGCGAGGCCGCGTGACCACGATCGTTCTCGGCGCCTCGGCCCTCGGGGCCGAGCGGGAGTCTCGCGGCAGGATGATGGAGTCGATCGCGACCTCCACCTCGCGCAGGAAAGCCTCGGCCTCCGGGAGGATGCGGCCCTCCGACAGGGGAGCGGCGGGGCCGGTGCTGCAGAGGGCGAGGGCGTCGTCGAGCTCGAGAGCCGAGGCGAACCGGTCCTCGCGCTTCCTGGCGAGGACGCGCGTCAGGACGGCGAAGAGATCCGGCTCGAGCTGCGGGACCAGCTCCCGGATGTCGGGGAAGGGGTCGTTCACGTGCTTCATCGCCGTCGCGACGGGCGACTCGCCCTGGAAAGGGGTCCGGCCGGTGAGCATTTCCCAGGCGATGATGCCGATGGAATAGAGGTCGGCCCTCTCGTCGAGCGCTTCTCCGAGCGCCTGCTCGGGCGACATGTACTGGGGCGTCCCGAGGAGGACCGAGGCCATCGTCAGGCCCGGCTCCCACGAACCGCGCGCGAGTCCGAAGTCCAGGATGACCGCCGCGCCCTGCCGGTCGATGATGACGTTCTGCGACTTCAGGTCGCGGTGGAGGATCTTGAGCCGGTGGATGGCCGCGGTGCCGCGGGCGATCTGCCGAACGATCGGAACGGCCTCGGCCGCGGGGTAGCGGTGGCGTTTTCCGATCAGCGTCCAGAGGTCCTCGCCGTCGATCAGCTCCATCGTGATGAACGGGTAGTCGCCCGCGATGCCGTAGTCGTACATCCGGGCGACGTTCGGATGCTTGATCTTCCGGTTGAGGGCGACCTCGCGCTTGAAGCGCGCCAGGAGCGCGTTCTCGTCCCGTTCGAGATTCGGCGAGAGGACCTTGATGGCGACGGTTTCCTCGAGCTCCCGGTCGAACGCCTTGAAGACGACGCCAATCCCGCCGTGACCGAGCGTCCCGGTCCATTCGTAGCGGGGGAGGAGCTCGAAGAAGCGCCTGCGGAACGACTCGACCTTCACGTGGCCCCTTCCGCGGGGTCAGGGCGAGGCAGGGGACGCCGATGCGCCGTCGAGCAGGAAGACCTGCCCGCGCGTCTCGGCCTGCTCGTAGACGATCCGGTCTCCTCTGGGCGACCAGGAGGGATAACGGATGTAGACGTCGAGCCGCGTGTTCTCGGTCAGCCGCTTCTCCTCGCGACTCCTCCTGTCGATCCACCAGAGGTTCCACGTGTCGTCGCGGTAGCCGGCGAAGGTGATCCGGCGACCGTCGGGGGAATAGCTGAAGGCCCAGGAGAGGCCTCGCTTCTCGTTCAGGAACTCCGGTGTCCCGCCCGCCGAAGGGACGACGCCGATGAAGATGTCGTCCCCTCGCCGGACCTCGAGGGCGAGCTCCTTTCCATCCGGCGACCAGCACGGGTAGCCGACGAACTCCCGGTCGAAGGTCAGCTTCTGCTGGGTCCGCGTCGTCAGGTCGGCCATCCACGTGTTGATCGTGATGCTGTCTCGCTTGCTGTGGTATGCAATCCGATGACCGTCCGGAGAAAGACGGATCGTTATGGCATCGGAGAGGTCGATCGGGAGCCTGCGAAACGTCCGGGTGGCGATCTCGAACTCGTACGCGGCGAACTTCCCGCCGTCGCGGTTGGAGAAGCAGAGTATCCGCTTGCCGTCGGGATAGAAGTCGTTCCCGTAGTCGACGGTCGGACCCTCGATCACGGGCCGCTGGTTTCCGCCGTCGGCGTCCATGAGCCAGACGTCGTTCGACCCGCCGGGAGGGATCCACCCGAATGCGATGGTGCCGCCGTCCGGCGAGAAGATCGGCCAGGTCGCCCGCCCGTCACCGGCCGTGAGCACGGCGGGTGGCCCGGAAGACAGGCCCGTGGTCGCGTCGATGGGCAGGCTCCAGATCGACGCCGTCGTCGTCAGCTCGCTCCACGCGAGCTTTCGTCCGTCGGCCGAGAAGCTCGGGCTCCGGGGAACCTCGGCGCGGACCGCCGTGGCGGCTTCGGCGGGGCCTGTCACGGTCCGCCCGTCGTCGCCGAGCGGAGTGCGGTACAGGGCGTAGCTTCCCTGCTCGTTCTGCGCGCCGAACCAGAGGGCCTTCCCGTCGGGGGAGACCCGCGGCTCGTAGAGCTTCGTCCCTGCGTGAAGCCTCACGAGGTCGGACCCGTCGGGCTTGACCGACCAGATCTCCGCCTGCATGAGGCGGGGCTCGGAGGTGACGAAGTAGAGGCGGCCGCCGTCGGGCGACCAGGTCGGGGCGCCGTGTCCGCCCCTCGGGTTCCCGGCGGTCGACACGCTGAGGGCCGACCCGCCGTTGGCGCCGACGATCCAGATCGTCGACGGAGACAGCCCCGGCGCCGCGGTGGCGGCGACGTCGGTGAGAGGCGTCGACTGGAATGCGACCCGCTTCCCATCGGGCGAGAAGGAAGGGCGCGACCCGAACGCGGCAAGGAGCCGCGGCTTTCCGCCTGTGGCCGGTACGACCCAGATGCCGCCTCGATCCTTGGAGTGGAATGCGATGAGGCTGCCGTCCGGGGACCAGGCTGGCTGGACGTTGTTCTTTCCGTCCCGCGTCAGGGGGCGGCCGGGGCCGCCCTGGAGGGGCCGCACGTGGATCTCCAGCTTTCCGCCCGACATGACGGCCGTAGCCAGCTCGTTGCCGAGCGGGGAGAGCGCCGGGAAGAGCTCGAGGGCGCTTGCGCTTCCGAGGGGCTTCGGCGTGCCGGAGGGCGGAGGGGTGGGCTGGGAAGGACGGGCGCCGCAGCCGGCCGTCGAGACGAAGACCCCGACGACGAGAGCCGCGAGGGAAAGCCTCAACCTGCCCGAAGAGGTGGCACAGTGTTTCATCAGCGTCCCGAGAGGATCTTAGCTCCATGCATGGCCGTTGCGGGGGGGCAAGAGCCGGACCGACTCGACGCTCCGGGATGAGAGACTGACGACGTGTCAGGCAGGCAAGGCACGAGGCGGACGATCGACGCGCGGCAGACCGCAAGCGCCGCATTGGCCGCGATCGTGGTCCTTCTCTCGTTCGCTTCCGCCTGCCGTTCTGCACCGACGCGTACGTCTCACCCCAGGAGCGTTTCCGTCGTCCTGGGACCTTACGTCGGAGACGTCGGCCCCGACCGGTTCCGCATCCTGTGGGAGACGTCCGAGCCCGTTCCGACGCGCCTCTGGTGGGGCCTGGAGCGGGACTGTCCCACTCTTCTCGAAACCGCGGAGCCGGTGAAGCGCCACGACGTTCTCGTCCCGGGACTTCGGCCGGGAACCGTCTACTGGTATCGGCTCGAAGGGAAGGATGAGGCCGGAGAGCCCATTACGGTTCGCACCCGGCCGGACGCGCCGCGGAGCATCCGGATGGCTGTCGTCGGGGACACGCACAGCACGGGCGGCGTCCACGCCCGCATCGTCAGGGAGATCGTCGGCGAGAAGCCCGACCTCCTGCTGCACACCGGGGATCTCTCTCTTCGTCCCGGCAAGCGCGAGGGCAACGTCGAGAGGGACTTTTTCCGCGTCGAGGGTCCGCTGCTGCGCTCGGTCCCGATCTATCCCGTCCTGGGGAATCACGACGGGAACGGGTTCCGCTTCGTCGAGCTCTTCGTCCGTCCCCACGGGGCCGGAGAGGCAACGTACTACCTCGTCCGCTGGGGGGCGCTCGCCCTCGTCGCGCTCGACACGAACGAATCGGTGGAGGCCGGAAGCGCGCAGGGCCGATGGCTCGCCGAGACGCTCGAATCTCTGGCGGGAGACGCCGGAGTGGTCTTCCGGGTCGTTGCGATGCACTGGGGCCCCTTCGAGTCCGGCTCCGGACACGGGTCGAACCTGGATGCCCGGGAAGCCCTCGTTCCGCTCTTCGAACGGTATGGCGTGGACCTCGTCTTCTCCGGTCACGACCACGTGTACGAACGGGGCACGGTCCACGGCGTCCGCTACGTCATGACGGGCGGCGGCGGCGGCGGACGCAGGAAGCCGCACGAAGTCCTCGGGGACAGCTGGACCGAGGCCTCTTCGTCGGCGTTTCACCACGGACTGGTCGAGATCGACGGCAGAGAGCTGCGCTTCACGGCTCGGGAGGCGGGACGCGGCCGGATTCTCGACGAGTTCCACATCGTCAGGAACCCGGCGGAAGGTCCGGGCCCACGGTGACCGGCTGCGATATCGGGTTCGGCTGCGCGAAACCGCGACGCAGGGTCGTCCCACGCCGGGCATGGTCCGGAGATTGCGTTCTCCGGAATCTCCAGTGACCCTGGTCGGGAGACCGGAGAGGGAAACGATGGCGGAGATGGAACTGAATGCCGGCGAATGGCGGCTGTCGACGATGGGGCTCGCTCCGAGAACGGCGAGGGCGCTGGCGAACACGTTCGCCGGACCGTCGGGGCGGCCCCCCGTCATCGTCGACGTCAGCGCCTGGAGCGAATCCGAGCTCGAGGAATGCCGGTGCGGACCCGGGGACGTCATCGTCGTCGGAACGGGTGGAGACGCCAGACGGGCCGAGCGCGTTCGAGCGTTCCGCGCCCGCCACCCCGGTGTGCCCGCCCTCGTGCGGGTCCCGAAGCACCGGCCGGCGGAGGCCCTCGAGATGCTGCGAGCAGGCTTTCAGGAGGTCTTCTCCGACGTCTCCGGCTTCCGCTCCGCGCTGGAGCGGGCCCGGGCGAGGATGGCGGCTCTCGCCGGGGCCAGGAGCGAGGCCGTTTCCGGCCCGTCCCCCGAAAGCCCGGAACGGCCGCTCGACAACATCGTCCCGAACGTCTTCGACTGGATCTACGTCGTCGGAATTGGTGAGGACGGCCGGATGGGCTTCGAGACGGTGAACCCGCCGCTGCACGCCGGGGCAGGGTTCCTGAGCTCGGAGCTGGCCGGCAGGAGCGTCGAAGAAGGACTCGCGGGACCGAGCGCGGGACAGCTCGTCGCGCACTTCGAGCGCGTCCTCGGGGAGGGACTTCCCCTGCAGTTCGAGGAGGAGCACGTCGTCGCCGGGAAGATGAGAGCCTTCCAGACGATCCTGACGCCCGTGAGGAACAAGTGGGGGCGGATCCACCGGATTGCCGGCATTTCCAGGGACGTCACGGCCCTCAAGGAAGCGCTCGCGGCCCTGCGTGCCAGCGAGGAGCGGCTGAACCACGCTCTCGAAGGGACCCAGCAGGGACTCTGGGACTGGGACCTGGCCACGGGGAAGGTGTACCGGAGCCCGCGCTGGTTCGGGATGATCGGCCTGCCGCCTGGCGGGATCGAGGACTCGTTCGAGGCCGGGCTGAAGCTGATCCACCCCGACGACCGGAGGCAGCTCGAGGCGGCGATGAGCGCGCACCTCGAGGGGCGCGTCCCCCGGTTCGAGGCCGAGTACCGTATCCGGACGCGCAGCGGGGAGTGGATCTGGGTCTTCGACGCGGGCAAGGTCGTCGCGTGGGACGACGACCGGCCCTCGCGCGTGGCGGGGATGTTCACCGACATCACCGAACGGCGGCGGGCCGAGGAGGCGCTGCGCGCTCTCGTCGGCGGCGTCGTCCACGAGATTCGCAACCCGGTCTACGGGATCCTGATCAACCTCGACGCGCTCGAGGCGACCTTCGGGGAGGACCCGCGATACGTGCCGTTCGTCTCCGCTCTCCGCGAGAGCGCCGAGAGGATCGCCAGCCTCGTGAACGATCTCCGCGACTACGGGGAGCCGCGGACCTTGAACCCCGAGCCGCACCGCGTCCGGGACCTCGTCGAGAACGCGGTCCGCTCGTGCGAGAAGCTCGCGGCCGACCGGTCGTGCGACGTCGCGCTCGACCTCGAGGAGCCTTCGCTGCTCCTGCCGCTCAACGGGCGGCGGATGCACCAGGTGTTCCGGAACCTCCTGGAGAACGCCCTCCTTCATTCGCCGGAGGGCTCGACCGTCCACATAGCGGCCCGAAAGACGTTCGACGAGGGCTTCTACTGGTGGACCTTCACCGTGGAGGACTCGGGGAGCGGGTTCGACGCCGAGACCCTCTCGCGCGCCTTCGAGCCGTTCTTCACGCGACGGAAGGGGGGGACCGGCCTGGGACTCTCCATCGTGAAGCGCGTCCTCGAGGAGCACGGCGGAAGCGTCGAGGCGGCGAACCGTCCGGAGGGAGGGGCGTGCGTCACCGTCCGCCTCCCGGCGCCGCACGCGCCGCTGCACGTCCGGGGAGGCGCGCGTGCCTGAGCCGAAGGTCCTCCTGATCGAGGACGACCACGCGGTCCGTCACGGGATCGCCGCGTTCCTTCGTGCGAACGGCCTCGACGTGGACGAGGCCGACACGTGCCAGACGGCCCTCGAGCGCTTCCGGGCCGTGGGGCACGACGTCGTGCTGGCCGACTACAGCCTGCCCGACGGGACGTCGCTCGACATCCTCCCGCAGATCAAGAAGCTGAGCGAGGAGACTCCGTTCGTCATCCTCACGGCGCACGGCTCGATCGACCTCGCGGTGAGGGCGATCAAGGACGGCGCCGAGCAGTTCCTGACGAAGCCCGTGGAGTCGAAGGCGCTCCTCGTCCTCGTGAAGCGCCTCATCCAGCAGCAGCGGCTCCGCAAGCGGCAGGAGATCGTGGCCCGGACCCAGCCCGGCATGCTCGACCCCTTCGTCGGGACGAGCCCGCAGATTCGCCGCCTCGACGAACGCACCGGCCTGATGCTGGAGTGGGACAGCCCGGTCCTCATCCTCGGAGAGACCGGGTCGGGAAAGGGGGTCCTCGCGCGCTGGATCCACGCGCACGGCCCCCGGCGCGAGGAGGCCTTCGTCAACCTCAACTGCGCGGGGCTCACGCGCGAGCTCCTCGAGTCGGAGCTCTTCGGCCACGAGCGGGGCGCCTTCACCGGCGCCGTCAACCCCAAGCCGGGAATGCTCGAGGTCGGCCACCGCGGGATCGTCTTCCTCGACGAGATCGGCGACATGGACCC
>CALBDV010000905.1 GCA_937927565.1 uncultured Holophagales bacterium | reverse complement strand
CCCTTCATTCCGAAGTGAGCGAGCTTCGGGATCTCCCAGTTCCGCTTGATCTTCCGGATCATCTCTGCTGCGTAAGGTCCCCACTCGTAGCCCTTCGTGTCGAACGAGAGGGGACCGGAATCGACGAAGCCGCCCTCCGACTCCCAGCCGCCCCCCTCGTCACCCCCGCCGCCGGAACGTCCTTCCTGCGCGGCTATTCGGGCCGCGTCCGCCGCGGAGATCTGCTTGAGGGGGCTCGAGGCCAGCCCCGCCAGCCCTTTCGTGACCGGAGCGCCCTTCTCCGACTCCGCCACTTCCCCGGGGCTTCCGGCTCCCGCGGCCGCGGCGGCGGCCTCGGCCTGGCGGGCGGCTTCGGCAGCGGCCCGGGCTTCATCGCCCGCGCCACGACCTTCCCCCCTCTTCCCCTGGTCGAGATCCTGGATTCCGGGGTTCGAGACGGACTTCGGCGTGTCGGCCCTCGGAGAATTCGGGTCGCCGCCTCCCGCCTTGCGGTCGAGGTCCGACGGACGCGCGTCCGGCCGGGCCTGGGCCACTTTCGGCCCGGGAGCAGGGTAGAACTGGATCGGAATCGGTGGCTGGGAAGGAGAGACGGCCCAGAGCTTGTTGAGGCCGAGGAGGTCCGGGGGGAGCTCGTCCGGGTCCGGAGCCGCAGCGTCCCGTAAGGGAGCCGCGATGAACAGGAAGACCAGGAGCGCGTGCACGACGACCGAGAGAGCCACGGCGCGGTCGGTCGTGAAACCCCACCGGGAGGGTGGCCTCTCCTTCTCGAACTCCTCTTCCTCGAGGTCCAGCGCCAGGAGCGGTACCGGGAGCTCCTCGACCGGCACGGGAACCGTCCGCGCAAATGGATCCTGGGACGGGTCCAGCCCTCCCGGCGGAGGCCACGGGATGGGAAGGCCGTCTTCCGGACGGGACGGGTCGAGGCTCAGCAGGCTCTGCGGGTCTGTCTTCAATTTCGCGTTGGTGACACGAACGGTCGCTCGGATCACCGTATGGGAACTCCGTGCCACGCCTTCCGTCGGACTCCGGCAGCGCGCATCTTACCCGCCGTCGGCTTGATCCGAATGCCCCTTCGGTGGTATGAATCACCTTCTGGGAGCTGACTTTCAAGGTCTTGAGGGTGGGCTTCAACGCCCGCCTTTTTCATTGGAGACGACAAGCTAACCACAAGCCAACCAATGGTGACGTAGTGAGATCCGACATTCCGATCAGCGCCGAGACCCTCGGTCGCATTCGCGAGGCCCTCGCCGGGCGAGGCCTCGAGCTGTGCCATGCGGGCTGGGTCCCGGGAGCGCGAAAGGGAAAGCTGACCCTGACGATCGACCGCGAGGGCGGGGTGAATCTCGACGACTGCGAGACCGCCTCCCGCCTGGCCGACGAGATTCTCGACGCCGGCGAGGAGATCCCCGGCGCCTACCTCCTCGAAGTCGAATCCCCTGGTCTCGACCGGCCCCTCTGGACGCTGGACGACTGCCGCCGGTTCGCCGGAAACCGGGTGCGTGTCGCCATGAACGTACCGGTCGACGGAGCGAAGAGGTTGAAGGGTCCCCTGGAGGCGATCGAGGGCGACTCCCTGATCGTCATGGACGAGGACCGGAAGCGCCGCTACACTGTTCGGTTCGGCGACGTCAAGGTCGTCCGCTTGATCCCCGAGTTCTAGAAGCCGAGCCCGACCTTCCACCTCGCCGCACGGACGCATGGAGTAACCCGACACGATGAGCTCGACCGAGGCCCCGCCCACCGCCTCCCGGCCCAGGACGGCCCGTTCCGCGAAGGCCGCCAAGGCGGCCAAGGCCCCGCCCCCGACAAAGGCGATCGAGATGCTCGACGCCCTCAAGGCCGCCTCGCGCGACAAGGATATCGAGCTCGACCGGCTCATATCCGCGCTCGAGGAGGCGGTCGCGACGGCTGCGCGCAAGGTCTACAAGGTGCGTGAGATCAGCGCGCGCTTCGACCCGGCCACCGGCGGGCTGACGGCCTGGACCCCCTACCGGATCGTCGAGCAGAAGACGAAGCCGGAGGTACCCCCGGCCCCGGCGATCGACCCCGACGACGTCCCCATCGGGTACGTGGCGCCACCGCCCCGCACGGCCGAGACGGATGCCGAGAAGGAAATCCGCCTGCCCTGGATCGAGCTGCTCCCCGAGGAGATCCCCGGACTCCTCTCGGGCGAGCTTGCCGGTCAGAGCTGGCAGGTCGTCCGCGACCCCGACGGCGACGCCACGGCGGTCTCGCACGAAGAGGCCGGAGTCGGCGACGAGATCCGCTTCTTCCGCTCGACGGAGGGGCTGGGTCGGATCGCCGCCCAGAGCGCCAAGCAGGTGCTCTACCAGAAGGTGCGCGAGGCCGAGCGCGACAACATCTACAACGAGTACGCCCCGAAGGTGGGCGAGC
>CALBDV010000904.1 GCA_937927565.1 uncultured Holophagales bacterium | reverse complement strand
CCGCAGCGATGCTCGGTCAGACCCTCCGCGTGCACGGGCGAGTGGAAGCCGAGCGCCAGCGGCTCCAGGCCGAGAACAGGCTCCTGAAGGAAGAGCTCCGCGAACGCTACGAGCTGCGAAACCTCGTCGGCAACAGCGCTCCGATGCGGCAGGTGTACGAGCTCGTCGCTCAGGCCGCCCCCACGAGCGCAACGGTCCTGCTCCGCGGAGAATCCGGGACGGGAAAGGAGCTCGTCGCCCACGCGATCCACTACGGATCCCCGCGGTCGGCTCGCCCGTTCGTCAGGGTCAGCTGTGCGGCACTCCCGGAAAGCCTCGTCGAGTCCGAGCTCTTCGGCCACGAGGCGGGCGCTTTCACCGGCGCGCGGGGACGCCGTCCAGGCCGTTTCGAGCTCGCGGACGGCGGAACGCTCTTCCTCGACGAGGTGGGCGAGATCCCGCCTGCCGTCCAGGTCAAGCTCCTGCGCGTCCTTCAGGAGCGTGAGTTCGAGCGGGTCGGCGGGACGGAGCCGGTCCGCGTCGACGTCCGGCTCATCGCCGCGACGAACAAGGACCTCGAGGCGGCGATGCGCGCGGGGACCTTCCGCGAAGACCTGTTCTACCGGCTCGACGTCTTCTCGATCTTCGTCCCGCCGCTGCGGGAACGCCGGACGGACATCCCGCTCCTGGCCGACCACTTCGTCGAGAAGCTGGCCCGGGAGCACCGCAGGGACGTGAGGAGAATCGCCACGACCGCGATCGACGTCCTGATGAGCTACCACTGGCCGGGGAACGTCCGTGAGCTGGCCAACTGCATGGAGCGGGCCGTCCTCGTCTGCGAGGGCGGCGTCATTCACGCCCATCACCTCCCGCCGACCCTCCAGACGGCGGAGGTCTCCGGAACGCTGCCCCAGACGTCGCTCGAGGCGGCCCTCGGCACGTTCGAGAAGGACCTTCTTCTCGACGCCGTCAAGATCGCCCGCGGGAACCGAGCCCGGGCGGCCCGGCTGCTGCAGACGACGGAACGAATCCTGTCGTACCGGCTGAAGCGTCACGAAATCGATCCGGACCGGTTTCGGCCCTGACGATTCGACCGTTTTGTCGGATTTTCTGACTTCATCGACAATTTCGTAACAACCGAGCCCGCCTTCGAGATGGCCTCAACGGCCGCTAACTCCTTCGGCAGAAGTCGTTTCCGTACACCTCTTCTCCGTTTCGCGGGCAAGCACGCCGCTTGCTATCAGCGGGGGCACGCCCAGAGGGCGAACGGAACGGAGGCCACATGACCCCACGTCCCCGACCCGCTCCCGCCAGCGGAGAATGCCGATGAACGCCGCAGACACCGCCTGGATGCTCCTCTCGGCGGCCCTCGTCCTCCTCATGACCCCGGCCCTGGCCTTCTTCTACGGCGGGCTCGTCCGGTCGAAGAACGCGCTGAACACGATGATGATGAGCGTCTCCTCGCTCGGGTTCGTCGGCGTCGCGTGGGCGCTGCTCGGCTACTCGCTTTCGTTCGCTCCCGGCTCGCCGGCGGTCGGCGGCCTGTCCTGGGCGTTCCTTGCCGGCGTGGGTCTCGATCCGGGACCCGCCGCAGCGACGATCCCCCACCTCCTCTTCATGGCGTACCAGGGAACGTTCGCCATCGTCACGGCCGCGCTCATCTCGGGCGCCATCGTGGAGCGGATGAGGTTCGGACCTTACCTCGCGTTCATCACTCTCTGGTCGCTCCTCGTCTACGCACCGGTCGCCCACTGGGTCTGGGGCGGCGGCTTCCTTGCGACCCTGGGCGCCCTCGACTTCGCCGGCGGAACCGTCGTCCACGTCAACGCGGGGGCCGCGGCGCTCGTCGCGGCGATGGTTCTCGGCCCGAGAAAGGACTACGCCCGCCAGGCGATGCTCCCCCACAACGTCCCCTTTACGATCCTCGGGGCCGGGCTGCTCTGGTTCGGCTGGTTCGGCTTCAATGGCGGCAGCGCGCTCGCGGCGAACAAGGCGGCGGCGCTGGCCTTCGTCAACAGCTTCCTCGCCCCGTGCGCCACGCTCCTCGTCTGGACGCTCCTCGACCTCGCACGAAACAGGAAGGCGACGGCGGTCGGAGCGGCGACCGGCATCGTGGTCGGCCTCGTCGCGATCACTCCTGCGGCCGGCCTCGTTTCCCCCGCCTCCGCGCTCGCGCTCGGCGCGATCGCTGCCTTCCCGTCCTATTTCGCCATCGTCTGGCGCGCCCGGACCCGCCTCGACGACTCCCTCGACGTCGTCGCTGCGCACGGCCTCGGCGGGCTCGTGGGCGCGCTGCTCACCGGCGTTCTCGCCCAGGCCTCCTGGGGTTCCCCCGCCGACGGTCTCCTCTTCGGCAATCCTCGGCAGCTTCTCGTCCAGCTCGTCGCCTGCCTCGCCTCCGTCGCGTGGAGCGGTGGCGTCACGTTCGTCCTGCTCAAGGCCATCGGTGCGCTCCTTCCGCTTCGGGCAAACCCGGGCGACGAAGGGCTCGGCCTCGACGTCAGCCAGCACGGAGAGGAGGCCTACACCTCGGGTGAGGGAGCCCTCCTCCTCCTGCGCGAACCCGTGGCCCTGTCGCCCCGCGTCCCGGTGACGCCGGCCGTCCCGTCGGAGGTGCGTTCGTGAAGCTCGTCGTGGCCGTCATCCGACCCGAGAAGGTGAACGACGTTCTGGAAGCCCTCTTCCGGGCAGACGTCCAAGGCCTGACGATCTCGCGCGTAAAGGGACACGGAGGTGAGACGGAGCGCGTGGAGACCTATCGAGGCACGACGGTGAAGATGGAGCTTTCCGAGAAGGTGCGCCTCGAGATCGGCGTCTCCAACCACTTCGTCGAGCCGACGATCTCGGCCATCGCCGCGGCGGCCCGGACCGGAGAGGTCGGAGACGGAAAGATCTTCGTCCTTCCGGTCGAGAGGATCGTCCGGATCCGCACCGGCGAGGTCGACCAGGCGGCCGTCACTCCCGTCGGGGTCGAACCCCACCCCGACCGCACGCCAACGGCGGTCTGAGGGGGCTGTCCGGCCCGGGGAGCGTGCGAACGCCCGCTCCCCGGTTCCTCATCCGGCCGGCTGGCCGTCCTTCAGGAGGGTCGAGAGTGCCTTGAACTGCGGGTTGTTCTTGTCCCGAGCCCACTCGAAGCCGACCGACTCGTGGTTCGTGATCGCCGCGCCCGCCGCCGCCATCCGGTCGAGCGCATGGCGACGGTACTCCTCCCCGCGGCCGCTCACCGCATCCCACGAGACGTGAACCTGGTTTCCCCAGTGGATCAGCTCGAGGACCGTCTGCATCACGCAGACGTGAGTCTCGATTCCGGCGACGACGACCTGTCGCGCTCCCGTTCGGAGGCGGGGGCGCAGCTCGTCCAGGGCCCGGAGAAAGGCCGGCTCGCCACAGCATCCGAAAGAGGTCTTGGCGAGCGACCGCTTCGGGGTCGTGAGCGCCTCGAACCCTGCCATCACGTCCGGGTGGGTCGGGCCGAGGCCTTTCGGGTACTGCTCGGTCAGGATCACCGGCACGCCGAACATCTCCGCCAGCGTCATCAGCCGAAGGGTCGATTCGACGACCATGCGGGGACGGTGGATCACGTCCATCAGCTTCCCCTGCAGGTCGATGACGACGAGCACGCTCCGCCCCGCGTCCAGCAGCTCCATTCGGTACCTCCACGGCGCCTTGGCGCCTCCCCATCATGCCAGCCCCGCCGCTGCGGCGACGCCCTCACCAGCGAAACGTCGCCGCAGCAGCAGCCTCGTCCGGCATTCTCTTCGGGTCGAGGACGATGACCTCCCCCCCCCGCGCCAGGACGATCTCGGCCAGGTCGTCCAGGACGTCGTCGTCCTGTGGGCCCATCTGCCCAGCGTGAAGGGTCACCTCGCCGGTCGTCCGGTCCACTCGGCCAAAGAGCGGAGTACCGTCCGCGACGAGAAGGCGCCGAACCCGTCCGAGGACGGCTGCCTCCGCGACCCGAGTCAGGATATCGGCCGCAAGCCCCCGGTCCAGCTGACCCCGGAACTCCGCGACGAGGGCCTCGTCACGGGCGTCCAGCGCCCTCCTGGCTTCGGGGAGAGTCCTCTCGTGGAGCTGTTCGGTGCCGACGTCATCCACGGCGCCCTCCACGAATCCCGCGTGAAGACCGGCCCGGGCGCTCACCTCTCGAAAAGCGGGCATCAGCGGGGCGGCTCCGGCCACGATGAGTGGCGCACCATCGTCGAGCACTTCGCCCAGCGCCACGAGGACGGCCCGAAAGAGTCGGAGCTGCTCTTCCCGGCGGCCCCCGTCGCTCTCGGCCGGCGCCTTCCCGGACCCGGACGCAGCGGACCGGGCTCCGCCGCGAGACGGACCACCTCGCCCTCCCGCCTCCTGGACCGAGGAGCCTTCGGCCCGCCTCGGGAGGCCGGGGACCAGCCGGGGGACGAGACCTCGCTCCGATCCCTCGAAGAGCGCGACGTGACGGGAGCCGAGCGAGAGGACGAAATAGCGGTGCCGATCCTGAAGGCACTTCAGGAGCGGCTTGACGTGGAAGCTGTCGGCAACGACGACTCTCTCCGGAGGAGCGGGCCAGAGCCGGTAGACCTCGAAGAGCCCTTCGGCCCGGAATGCCGCCAGGCCTTCGGGCCCGGGGGCAAGGACATCGGACGCCTCCGCCAGACCCGCGAGCGGCGCGAGGAGCTCCTTCACGCGGCGGGCGTCATAGCGCTCGCCCAGGAGGCCCTCGGCCTGACGGACGAGGGCCCGGAACCGGACCGGGGCCATCGCCAGGTCGGGACCGTGCCTGGGAAGCGGCAGGAACACGGAGATGCACGGCTCGTCTCGCGGGGAAAGGAGGTTCTGGAGGTCTTCGGCGGTCGGCTTCTTCGGCATGATCGAGCACCTCCGGTGTCGTCTGTAGAACGCAGAACACGCCCGCCCGATTCCCGCCACTCTTCCGTTGCGAGATGGCCCGAACGGGTTAGCATCGTCGGGTGTGGAGGACTCGCCCGGCTCTGATCGGGTTGATCGTGTCGTTGCTGACGGCGAGCGCGGCGTGCCGGGAGAAGAGCCGCGGCCCCGAGCTCCACGTCATCTGGGAGTCCGACGTCCCGACGCTCGACCCGAACGAGAGGTTCGAGTTCGTGTCCGACACGATCGCAATGAACGTCTTCGAGCCGCTCGTCCGGTACGACCGGCAGATGGCGTTCACGGCAGGACTCGCGACGTCCTGGGAGATTCAGGAAGGCGCCGTCTGGAGATTCCGGCTTCGGGAAGGGGTGAAGTTCCAGGACGGCTCGCCGTTTTCAGCGGAGGACGTCGCCTTCTCCATCGCCCGTGTCAAGGCCCGACCGGACCGGGACATCCATCGGTACGTGTCGGCGATCAGCGAAGTCCGTGTCGTCGATCCGTTCACGATCGACGTACGCTCCGAGCGGCCAGCCGGACTTCTCTCGGTCCTCTCGTTCATCTATATCCTGCCGAAGGCGACCGTCGAACGCCTCGGGGACGAGGCGTTCTTCCAGGCCCCCTCGGGGACGGGCCCCTACCGGATCGCCGAGTGGCGAAAGGGTCAGTCCCTGAGGCTAGAGGCGAACGACGGCTACTGGGGCGGCCGACCCGTAACGAAGGCGGCCGTGTTCCGTGTCGTCCCGGGTGAGGACGCCATGTGGACCGAGGCCCTCCGCCTCTCCCCCGCGATCGTCTTCTCCCCCACCCGGGCGGCCTGGGCAGCCCACCGCGACGACGAGCGGTTCCGCCTCGTCGAGCGCCCGGGGCTCGCCGTCCACTATCTCGTCCTGCGAGTCTCAGGGGGCGTCTCGAACCCCCTCTCCGACGTCCGCGTCCGGCGGGCCCTTCGGGCAGCGATCGACTACCCCGGTCTCGTCTCCGCTCTCCCCGGCGAGGGGGCTTTCCCTGCCAGCCAGTTCGTCCCGCCTGCCATCATCGGGTTCAACCCCGGCCTGTCGGTCCCGGCGTTCATCCCGGGAGCGGCACGCCGGCTGCTCGAGGAGGCCGGATTCCGGCAGGAGGCGCCGCTGCGGTTCCTCACCCTGGCCGGCGGAGGCCCGCTCAGCCGCGAGCTCATCGCGGCCTTCGGGTCCGCGGGTATCGCGGTTCGCGAGGAACAGGTCGGTTTCGAGGAGTTCGGGCGCCGTTCCACGGCCTGCGACGCCGATCTCTTCCTTTCGGGCTGGATCTGCGCCACGGGCGACGCGGGAGAGCTCTTCGAAGGGAACTTCTACTCGAGTGGATCCCGGGGCCACGCGTGCGGCTACGGCTCCGCGCAGATGGACGCGGCCGTGGAGGAGATCGGGAGGACCCTCGATCCCGCCGCCCGGCGCGACCTCCTCCAGCAAACGATGAAGCGCCTCGTCGACGACCTGCCCTGGATCCCGCTCGTCGTCACCTACGACCGCCAGGCCGTCACCTCCGGAGTCGAGTGGGAGACGCGGGCCGACGGTCAGCTCGACCTTCGCGACGTGAGGCTGAAGTGACGGCGACCCGCACCTCCCTTCGCCGGCGCTTCGCGGTCATTTTCTCGGCGCTCATGGGCGCCCTCCTCGTCATCCTCTCCGCCACGCTCCTCTTCGTCAGGCTGAGGGACCAGAAAGAGATCCTCGAGACCTACGCCCTCGGATTCGCGAAGACGACGAAAGACCAGCTCTGCAACCACTGGCGGCTCTACTACCGGTCAGGGGCGTACAAGTTCCGCGACATCGTCCGAACCCAGATGGGGCTGAACGAAGACCTGTACCGGCTGTTCATCCTCTCGGTCTCGGGCGAGGTCCTCTTCGATTCGATGGAGAGCCCCGACCTGATGCTCCTCCCCGAGATTCCGAGGAGGCGCCTCGCCGATGCGGACCTCGTCGCGGTCGCCGGTCTCCAGGAACCCTGGTCGGAGCGCCGCGTGCTCTCCGGCGTCGGCCCCGTCTTCATGGTGAGCGCGCCCTACTTCGAGGAGTGGGGCCGGCACCCCTACTCGGTCCTCTACATCTTCAAGTACGACAAGGTCTGGGAACGCGTCAAGTCGGACCTGAAGTCGACCCTTCTCCTCGTTCTCATAGCACTGGCGACGGTCGCCGTCTTCGCGTCCTGGATGGCGGGGCGGGTCGCCCGGCCCCTCCTGGGCCTGACCGAGAGCGTCCGCTCTTTCTCCGAGGGGAAGCTGAAGTCCCTTCCTCAGGTCCGAACAGGCGACGAGATCGAGTCCCTCGCCGACGCGTTCAACCGGATGGCCGAGAGAATCCAGCAGCAGGTCGAGCGGCTCGAGACGGCCAACCGTGAGCTGTCCACGCTCGACCGGATGAAGACCGACCTTCTCGCGAACGTCTCCCACGAGCTCCGGACACCGCTCGCCGCGATCCGGGGCTACGTCGAGTTCATCCAGGAGGGGCAGCTCGGCCCGACGACCGACGCCCAGCGGAAGGGTCTGGAGGTCTGCCTCAGGAACTCCGAGAGGCTCACGAAGACCATCAACATGCTCCTGGACTTCTCGAGGATGGAGCTCGGACGGGTCCCTATTCGTCCCGCTCCATTCCAGATCGGGCGTCTCCTCGCCCAGATCGTGGCCGGCATCGAGGCCGACGCCCGAAAGCGGCGCGTCAGCCTGAAGACGGTCGTCGACCGGGACATGCAACCCGTCGACGGCGACCGCGACCGCCTCACGCAGGTACTCGAGAACCTGATCACGAACGCTCTGAAGTTCACGCCCGACGGCGGTGAAGTGGAGGTCGGAGCGCGGCTGATCGAGGGAGCACGCCGTGTCGAAGTCTGGGTCGCCGACACCGGAATCGGCATCCCGCCGGAGGAGCGCAGCCGCGTCTTCGACAAGTTCTACCAGACCGACGCCTCCGCGACCCGGAGATTCGGAGGCATCGGACTCGGTCTCGCGATCGTCAAGTCGATCCTCGACGCGCACGGGGCACAGATCGTCGTCGACGGCCGTCCCGGGACGGGCTCCGTCTTCCGGTTTTCCCTTCCCGTCGCCCAGAACCAGACGGAGTCGGGCGTCTTTCACGGTCTCGTCACGCCGGAGGGCCCGACGGCCGACGTCCTCGCGATCGACGACGACCCCGATTTCCTCGCCATCCTCTGCGAGACGCTCGGCAAGCACGGCTTCACCGTGAGAACGGCGACGACCGCCGCCGAGGGTCTGGCCGCCGCCCGGGAGAGGACTCCCCTCCTCATCGTCCTCGATATCCGCCTGCCGGACCGCGACGGCCTCGACCTGTTGCAGGAGCTCCGGGAGGACGAGGCCACTCGCACGACTCCGATCCTCGTCGCGTCGGTCGTCGACGAGCGTCTGGAAGGACTGCGACTCGGGGCCGTCGAGTACCTGGTCAAGCCGATCGACCGGGGCCGCCTGATCGAGGCAGCGGTTCGTGCGCTCCACGCTCGCGGCGGCCGCCTTCCATCCGGGGAAATACCGGCTGGTCCGGAGGCCTGACGCCCCTCGGGGACCCCCTTTTGCTCTAAGATCGCACCGACACCCGGGGCTGGCATGGCGCGAGGAGGGGACTCATGTCCCAGAGGCAGCGGACAATCCTGATCGTCGACGACGAGGAGGACGTCCTCGACCTGCTCCAGCTCGTGTTCGAGACGAGCGGGTTCGAGGTGAGGCGTGCCTCGACGGGTAAGTCCGCGGTCTCGAGCGCCTACGAACAGCCGCCCGACGTCGTTCTCCTCGACGTGATGATGCCCGAGATGGACGGGTGGCAGGTCCTCCGTACGCTGAAGGGCGACGAGCGGACGAGGCACATTCCGGTCGTCATGCTCTCCGCCCGCGCCGAGCGGCGCGACAAGATGATCGGCCTTCAGGAGGGGGCGGAAGGCTACATTGCCAAGCCGTTCTCCCCCGCAGAGGTCGTCCGCGAGGTCCAGAGCTTCCTCGAGCGGGGGCCGTGAGCGTCCGGCCTCCGGTTTCGGGAGAGTTCTTCGACTCCGCGTCGATGCGCGCGGAATGGTTGCAGAATCGAGCTCGACTCCACGACCTCGCGACAGGCCTCCCCACGCTTCCGGCCGTCGTCGACGACGTCCGCCGCCAGCTCGAGGACCACGGCTCCATCGCCCTTCTCGCCTTCGCCCTCGCGACGGAGCGGCAGGTCGAGGAGACCTGGGGCTGGCAGTTCTACGACGACCTGATCCGTGACTTCGTCGCCGGCCTCCGGGGAGAAGCGGAACGGGGCAGCCTCGCGGCCGGGCTCTTCTGCGTCCCGGCCGTCCGGAGCGACGAGGTCCTCTGCTTCGTCCCGATACAGGCACGGAACGGCACGAACCTACCGCCGAGCGAATGGCTCTCCGGCCTCGCGGCGAAGATGGACGGGTTCGTCGCCTCCTTCCTCACCGAGCGCCTCACCTCGGTCGACCAGTACTCGTCCCACGTCGGCCAGGCGCTGATCCTCTTCGACCCCAAGGTGCGTGTCGAGCGGGCCGTCTACCGCGGCCTGACCGAGGCCCGCGGCGAGGTCTACCGCCGGACGGCGAACGCGGAGGAGCGCGGGACCGAGATCCTTCGGGGAATCCTCTCCGAACGGCGCATCGTGTCGCTCTTCCAGCCGATCCACGACCTCGTCGAGGAGCACGTGACCGGCATAGAGGCCCTCTCTCGCGGCCCCGCCGGGAGCGGCCTCGAAGATGCCGAGCGGCTCTTCTCGCTCGCCGAGAAGGCCGGGCTCGTCATTCCCCTGGAGCGACTCTGCCGCCGGCGTTCGCTCGAGGAGGCGGCCCGGGCGAAGTGGGGTCAGCTCATCTTCCTCAACATGTCACCCGCGGCGGCTCAGGACGTCGACTTCCTCGACGGGCGTCTCGTGAGAGAGGTCCTCGACCTCTACCTCGACCCGCGGCAGATCGTCATCGAAGTGACCGAACGGACCTACGCGGAGAACCAGGCGCTCTTCTCGAGCGTTCTCGGCGAGCTGCGGAAGGAAGGATTCCGCGTCGCCGTCGACGACCTCGGCTCGGGTTACTCGAACCTCTCCGCCCTCGCCGACATCAGGCCGGAGTTCCTCAAGTTCGACCACCTCTTCACGAAGGACATCCACCGCAACCGGATCAAGCAGGACCTCCTCGGCGCGATCCTCTCCTTCGCGATGAAGATGGACACGCAGGTCATTGCCGAGGGCATCGAGTCGCTGGACGAGCTCGAGGCGCTGCGACGCCTCGGGGTCCCGCTCGGCCAGGGGTTCTACCTCGGCCGTCCCGGCCCGATCGAATCGCTCGCCGCCTGACCTCGCGGCTCAGGGCGTCCTGGAGATCTCCGACGCGATCAGGAAGTTGTCGTTCCGCGGCCTCCACGTGACACCCGGACGAAAGGCGTAGAAGTCCTGGTCGACGTAGAGCGGGACGATCGGCAGATCTTCCATCACGCGCTGCGTCGCGGCGATGAGCAGCTCCTGTCGCTGGCTCATCTCGAGCGTGCGGCCCGCACGGGCGATCAGGGCATCGACGTCCGGGTTCGAGTAGCCCATGTAGTTCGACAGGCCGATCGCCCGTCCCGGATCGTTCGTGTGGATCAGGCCTTCCAGAAGATCGGATGCGTCTCCCGTCGGACAGCCGAATCGGCTGAGCGTCATCGAGAAGCGGCGCTCGTCCATCGCCGTGAACCAATTCGCCTCGGTGAGACCGACGGCCCGTGCCCGGATGCCGACCCGCCCGAGCATGTCCGCGACGAGACCGGCCGCTTCGGAGAAGAGTCCCCTTGCGGGGAAGGTCAGCTCGAAGCCGTCGGGCCAGCCCGCCTCGGCGAGGAGCCTGCGGGCGCTGGCGGGATCGAAGCGAAGGGGCTTTCCCGCGGGGTCGAACCCGAAGATGTAGGGTGGGACGAGCTGGTTCGCCGGGGCTGCGGGAACCGACAGTCGCCGGACCAGCTCCGCTCGGTCTACGGCGAGGGAGACGGCCTGCCTCACGCGGACGTCCCGAAAGGGGTTCCGTCCCCCCGTCACATCGCTTGCAGCGGAACCCGCCACATCGAAGTAGAGGAACTTCACCGAGACGCTGTTGTTGCGCAGGAGCCGAACGTCCGGCTCGCGGCCGAGCGCTTCCTCCGTCGACTTCGCGCTCGACTGGATGAACTGGCTCCGGCCCGAGAGGAAGTCGCCGAGGGCCTCCTCGGGCGCGCGATTGAGGGCGAACCGCACGCGCTCGAGGGCGGGCGTCGGGCCCCAGTACCCTGCGTTTCGCTCGAGGTCCAACGACAGGCCCTTCTCCCAGGAGATGAGCCGGAACGGGCCCGTTCCGTTCACCCGGCCGCCCACGGTCCCGCCGTCCTCTCCGCGACGGACGACGAGGACGAACCGGAGCTTGTTGAGGAGAATACTCACGGGCACGACGGTCTTGATCTCCACCGTCTTCGCGTCGAGCGCGCGAACGCTCCGGAAGCTCGACACGTGACCCGACATCTCGAGCACCGACCCGCGCCGCAGCCTTTCGAAGGTCCAGACGACGTCCTCTGCGGTGAGCGGCTGGCCGTCGTGGAAGCGGACGCCGGGACGGAGCTCGAAGACCCACGTCAGGGAATCGGGGTTGCTCCATCGGACGGCGAGCGCGGGATGGGCAGAGAGATTGGCGTCGGTGGCGACGAGCGGTTCGAATACGTTCGAGAGGAGCGAGAAGTCACTGAGCCGGTTCCTCGCCCCCGGGTCGAGGGAATCGAGGTCGTAAGGAACCGAGATCGTGTAAGGCTCCCTCGCAGGAACGGGCCGGGCACACGAACAGAGGCACACCCCGAACCCCACGGCGATGAGGACGTTCTTCCATCGCACCCGATGCCCAGTATATGAGCCCGGCTGCGGCACGCATCCGTAGAATCGCGTTCGTGACCGGGGCACGAGACATGTCTCTTCCTGCAGGCGAAGACGAGGCCGACCGCCTGCGCACCGAGGTGGAGGAGCTGAGGAAGCTGAAGGCCCTCGACGGGCTTCTCGCGACGCTCACGGACGTCCTCGACGTCCGGCAGGTCTTCGACCGGGTCTCCGAGATCGCCCGTCCGGTCCTTCCCCACGACGCCCTCCTCCTCGGTCGCGTCACGCCGGACCGTCAGGGCATCCGCGTCTGGGCCCATTCCGCGATTCCGGAGGGAATCGCCGTACCCGAGGTCGTTCCCCTTCCCGACCCTGACCTGCTGAGCCGGGACTTCGAGTTCATGCTTCTCGACGACATCACGGCGAGCGCCGAGCTGCGCCGCCTGAACCATCCCTTCCTGAGATACGGATTCCGCGCCGTCCTGCGCATCCCCCTCAGGGAGGACGGTGTCATCGTCGGAGGGCTGAACTTCGTCTCCTTCCGCCCCGCCACCTACTCGGAGAAGGACGTCCTCATCGCCCGGCGGATCGCCGACTTCGTCCACCTCGCCCTGTCGCACCACCGTCTCGCCGAAGAGGCCCGGAATGCCGCCGAGGCACGGGAGCGTGCGCGACAGCTCGAGAGCCGCGTCGAGGGGCTCGCCGCGGAGTTGACGGCACGAGGACGCCCGGCGCGCATCGTCGGCGTTTCTGCGCCGTGGAAAGAGGTCCTGACGCAGGCGACGAGAGTCGCCGCCACCGAGACGACCGTCCTGCTCGGGGGCGAGTCGGGGACCGGCAAGGAGGTGCTCGCCCGATACCTCCACGCCACCTCGCGTCGCGCCCGGGGCCCGTTCGTCGCGCTGAACTGCGCCGCCCTGCCCGACGCGCTGCTGGAGTCCGAGCTCTTCGGCTACGAGAAAGGGGCGTTCACCGGGGCCCACGCATCCAAGCCGGGGCGAATCGACCTGGCACAGGGAGGCATCCTCTTCCTCGACGAGATCGGCGAGACGAGCCCGTCCGTCCAGGCCAAGCTCCTGCGTGTCCTCCAGGAACGCGAGTTCCAGAGGCTCGGCGGGACGAAGACCCTGAAGGCCGACATCCGCGTCGTTGCCGCCACGAACCGCGACCTGCGATCGGCGATGGCGCGCGGCACGTTCCGCGAGGATCTCTACTACAGGCTCGCCGTTTTCGAGATCCGGATTCCGGCGCTACGGGAGCGCCCGGGAGACATCCTCCCTCTCGCCGGAGCGTTCCTCGAAGAGATCGGCGCCGAGCTGGGGCGTCCCGCAGCCGGGATATCGCGCGACGCGAGGGAAGCGCTCCTTCGGTACTCATGGCCCGGAAACATCCGCGAGCTCCGAAACGTCCTCGAGAGGGCGTCGATCCTCTGCGACGGCGGTCTCGTGACCCACGAGCACCTCGCGATGCCGACCGGGACGGTCGCGATGAGCACGCCGGCGGAAGGGGCGCTCGACCCCCCTCGCGACAGCCCGAGCCCTCTCCGGTCGTCGCTCCGGCCGACCTCCGAACGCTCTCGGCCGGGGGACCAGGCCACCTCACTCGCGGACGTGGAGCGGGCCGCAATCGAGGGAGCCCTCGAGGAGGCCCGGTTCAACAAGAGCCGTGCCGCCCGGGCGCTCGGCCTTACGAGAGGTGAGCTCTACGGAAAGCTCCGACGTCTCGGGATAGACACGACAACCTGACTCTCCCGAAGCAACCTGCTCCGTTTCGAGCACATTGCTCGTCCTCTCATCGATCGTCCGGTCGGTCGAGAATCCAGGCATTCATATGTCCTGTAACTACTTAGTGGTCTCTTCCAGGGGCTCCTCGGGTCCGGCAGCCGGTTTGCGTCGTCAGATTCCGGAAGGAAGCCTCGATGTCTCAGAAGACCGTGGAACGGATACTCGGAAAGCTCGCCACCGACGAGGAGGCCCGGCAACACTTCCAGAACGCTCCGGAAGAAGCGCTCGCCGACCTCGCCGGGGAGAACGACCCCCTCACGCCGGTTGAGTGCGAGGCCCTCCGCGCCCTCGACGCCGACCTGCTCGACCGTTTCGCCGACGCCCTCGATCCCCGTATCCAACGCGTCCGGATTCCCTCCGGCGTCATCGAAGGGGGCACCCCGTGAGGGCCCGGCCCCCCGCCCTCGTCCTCGTCTCTCTCCTTCTGACCTCCCTCGCGCTCGCCGCGGCTCCGCCGGTCGAGCTCCCGCTGACCCTCGCCGA
>CALBDV010000903.1 GCA_937927565.1 uncultured Holophagales bacterium | reverse complement strand
GAAGCGAAACGTCGTTCTCATCACGCTCTTCGTGCTGTCGCTCCTCGGCGGCGGGGCGTGGGCCGGGTGGGAGTTCTACGTCAAGCCGAACATGCCGTCGGATTCTCCGGCCACGCTCGACCCGGCTCCTCCCGTCCCTCCCGTGGCCTCCGGTTCCCTCCCGTCCGGGTCCGGGGCCGAAGCCACGCTCCCCACTTCCGTCCCCGAGCCGAAGAGACCGGTCAGCCGGACCGCCAGGCTCGGTCCGGAGGAACGGCGCCTCGTCGACTCGAACGTCCTCGGCTTCTTCAGCACCGCCGACCGTGGCCTCAACGTGGTCGTCCGCTTCCGGAAACCCGTGAACCTCTCCGGCATCCAGAGCGCCCGGATCCTGAGCGCGGCCGACGAATCCGGTCAGCCGCTGCCGGCTCTCTCCGGGGTCGAGGCCGAGATTCGTTTGACGGACGACCCGACCGGTGCCATGAGGGTCCGCCTCTTCGTCCGTGGAGACGATGCAGGGAACGTGTCGGGCAAGCTCCGGTCGATCGTCGTTCGGATCGGCCCCGCGACGATCCGCGCGAAGTACGACAAGGAGCTCCTCTCGAGATAGAGAGCGACCCGGCCCATGCGCGTCTCCTTCCGCGCCGCATCGATCAGCGACGAAGACACCTACCTCCCGATGATGGAGGCGTTGTGGGCCCACGAGGGAATCGCGTTCGACGCGGCCTCGATCCGAGAGGCGCTCGGCGTCCTCTTCTCGGACCCCGGCCTCGGACGTGTCTGGCTCACTCTCGTCGAGGACGCGGTCGCCGGCTACGCGATGGGGACGTGGGGCTTCAGCACCGAACAGGGAGGGCGATTCCTTCTCCTCGACGAGCTCTTCGTCCTGCCGGAGTTTCGCGGGAGGGGAGTGGGGGCCGCGACGCTCGCCCTGGTCGAGCAGGAGGCGAAACGTGAGGGCGCGGGCGCCGTCCGGATCGAGGTCTCGGTCGAGAATGCACCGGCCCGGGAGCTCTACCGCGCTGCCGGGTACGTCGACCCGCGCCGCCTGTTCCTCTCGAAGCGGCTCGCCTTTGACGAGGGACCGGCCTGACGCGTAGCACCCGCGACGCGGGCCGGCCCTACACTTCTCCCGAGGGACGCTTCAGACCGTGCCGCTCTGCCGCATAGAGATCGAGGGCTTCCGCGGGATCCGGCGCATGACGCTGGACCTGGACGACACGACGGCCCTGATCGGCGAGAACTCCTGCGGGAAGACGAGCGTCCTCGACGCGCTCGAGCTCGCGCTCGCCCACCGGTCCACGGTCCCGTTCTTCGGGCCGCTCGACTTCCACGTTCCGAACGCTCCCGGCGCCGCACCCGTCGAGAGGATCTCGCTGCGATTCACCTTCCTCGAGAGCGATCGACACGAGATCGTCGCCGAGATCGCCGCGACGCGAACGCCGGACGGTTCGCCGGCACGGGCCAACCCGCGCCTCGTCGACCGGGAGGGACGCGAGCTCCACCCCGGGGATCCGGCTGCCTTCGAAGCCTTCCGGCGCCGGCACCCGGTGCTGCGGGTCCGTTTCGGCCGTCCCGCCCGGCCGGCCCCGGCCGAAGCCCCGGCGCCGGCCGACGGGCCTTCGGCATTCCCGGGCTACGACGCTCGCGGGCAGGCCGACACGGCCTCGGCGGTGGAAGGCGAGGTGACGAAGAGACTGCGCCGCACCGTCGAGAGCGCCTACCGGAAATTCTCGGGATCCTGGCGTCCGCATCCGGACGAGCTGCGCGAGCCGATCGAGGCGGCGCGGGCGCTGGCGGAACGCTGGAGCGAGCGTCTCCAGCGACCGGACCGCGCCCCGGGACGTGCGACGGAGGATCTCGCGGAAACGCCCGTCTCCCTCGGCGCGACCGACCCGCTCCGTGCAGAGGCCCGCGAGGGAACGGGGACGCAGAGCCTCGCTCTCCTGATGCTCCTCGGGGCCGTCCTCGAGGCCGAAAACGGCTCGCCCGTCGACAGCGGCGCCGAATCGCTCGTCCTGATCGAGGAGGCAGAAGCACACCTCCATCCCATTCTGGCCGCCCGCATCTTCCGGCTCATCGACCGGGTGCCGGGACAGAAGGTCCTCACGACGAACTCCGGGGACCTTCTCGCCTCCGTTCCACTCCACGCGATCCGCCGGATCGTGCGCAGCGCCGCGGGGGTCACCGTCCACGGCCTGCGCGACGACGCCCTCACCGTCGACGAGATGCGGCGCATCGGCTACCACATCCGCGTCAACCGGGCCTCTTCCGTCTTCGCACGCTGCTGGCTTCTCGTCGAGGGAGAAACCGAGTCGTGGCTCCTTCCCGAGGTCGCCCGGCTCGTCGGCTTCGACTTCCCGGCGGAGGGGATCCGGTGCGTCGAGTACGCCCAGTGCGGGATCGCGCCTCTCGTGAAGATGGCGCGCGGGCTCGGCATCCAGTGGCATCTCCTGGCCGACGGGGACGACGCCGGACGGCACTACGTGCGCGCCGCCCGGTCGTTCCTCGCCGGGGAGCCCGACCGGGAGCGGGTGACGGGCTTCCGGGAGCGGGACGTGGAGCACTACCTGTGGGGCTCCGGCTACGCCCACGTCTACCGGGCCGCCGCGGCGCGGGCCGGAGTCCTCCCCTCGCTCTTCGGACGCCGGCGGGTTCCCCCCGGCGCCATCATCGATCGCGCACTGAAGGCCCACGGCAAGCCCCGCATGGCTCTCGAGGTCGCCGAGGCGATGTCGGCTCCCGGGTCCCCCGGCGTTCCCCGGCTCCTCGCCTCCGTCGTCGAGAAGGTCGTCCGGATGGCGCGGTTCGGGAACTGAAACGCGCTACGCCAGGAGCGGGATGGCGTCCGTGAGCCGTGCGACGTGGACGACCGGGGCGGGGAGCGGACCGCGGCCGGGGTTGTAGAGGACCGGAAACCAACCGGCGGCCCTCGCGCCGAGGACGTCCGTCTCGAAATGGTCGCCGAGGTAGAGCTTCCGGCGGCCGTCCGCATCCTCCTGGCCGCAGGCCGCGCGGACGGCGGCGTCGAAGATGGCCCGGGCCGGCTTCATGGCCCCGACCTCCTCGGAAAGGACGACGTGCCGGACCCACCGCTCGAGCCCGAACCGGGCGATCTTGGCGCGCTGGAGCTCGCGGAAGCCGTTCGAAAGGACGCCTACCTCTCCCAGCTCGGCAGCCGCGGCGAGGAGCTCCTCGGCCCCCTCGTTCAGTCGCCACGCCCGGCGGTATCGCTCGAGGTAGGCCGCGCCGACCTCTTCCGCGGCCCCCGCACCGAGGCCGAAGGACGAAAGCGGGTCTGCGAAACGCCGCCGGTGCAGCTCCTCCCGGCCGATCTCGGCCCGCCCGTA
>CALBDV010000902.1 GCA_937927565.1 uncultured Holophagales bacterium | reverse complement strand
CGGCCGCAAAGCCGCTCCATGACGAGGAACATCGACCCGTCGCCGAGGTCCCCCGAGTCGAAGAGGTCGACGACGTTCGGGTGCCGGATGGCGGCGATCGCGAGCGCCTCCTGGACGAAGCGCCGTCTCACCGTGGCGTTCTGGAAGTGCTCCGGCTTGACGACCTTCACCGCCACGACGCGGTCGAGCTTCTCGTCGTGCGCCTCGAAGACGGTCCCCATCCCCCCTTCGCCGAGGACGCGCACCAGCTGGTAGCGGTCGAGGATTCTGTGGGGAAGGCTGCGCGGCTCGGAGAGGGGCGTTCCGTCGTCCTCGCACTGACGCACGTTCGACCCGTAGCAGCGGGAGCAGGTCGGGCAGACGTAGAGGATCTCCAGCGTCAGCGTCGCTCCCGGGAGGCGCGACGATTTCTGCCGGGCCGCCGCGAGCTGTTCCTTCATCCTGTGGAGCTCGAGCGCCCCGCCGAGCTGGTGCGCGAACCCGAGGAGGAGGCCCCGCTCGACATCGTCCCAGTCCCCTTTTCCGTCCGCGACGAGGGCTCCGAGGAGGTCGCCCCGCGGGCCGCGGATCGGGGCGACGGCGCGGGAACCGGAAACGTGGAGCCTCTTCCCCACCGGAAGGAGCGCGACGGCCGCCGGGACGGGAGGGTGTGCGGACGAGGCGGCGACCGCGACGAACGCCTCCTCCTGCAGGAGCCAGACGGAGACCTCGCCGGCGCCGAGCGTCCCGGCGACCCCTTCGGCCATCGACCGCGCCCAGCGGCCGAAGTCGAGAAACGCCTCTCCGCCCGTCGCGAGGAGGGTCGAGATCCGCTCCTGCGCCGCCTTGAGCTGCGCCGCGAGCCGCGTGACCTCTTCGCTGGCCCGGCGAAGGGCGAGCTGCGTCCCGACGCGGGCGAGGACGACCTGCATGTCGAGCGGCTTGGTGACGTAGTCGTTCGCCCCCAGCCGCAGCGCCTCGACGAGGTCCCGGCTCTCGCCCAGCGCGCTCGCCATGATGACGGGCAGCTCCGTGACCCCGAAGCGGGCGCGTATGCGCCGGAGCACCTCGAGGCCGTCCATCTCCGGCATCATCACGTCGAGGAGGACGAGGTCGAACCGCCCCTCGGAGAGCGCTGCGAGCGCCCCGGGACCGGAAGCGACCGCCGCCACCGCGAAGCCCGCCGCGACGAGGCGCCGCGAGAGGAGGTCGCGGTTGTCCTCGTTGTCGTCGACGACGAGAAGGGCGGCACCCCGGTCCGCCCGGCTCCCGCCGTCCTCGCGCTCTGCCTCGAACGCCATCGGTCTCTTCTCCTCCGGTCGGAGCGGCGACGATAGCACCGGGGAGCGGGCCTATTTCCCGAGGAGCGAGGCGAGGACCTCGACGCCGCGGAGGACGACGCCCGGCGGCGCCGAGGTGTAGCAGACCCGCACGTGAGTGGGGCAGGGCCCGAAGCTCGGGCCGGGCGAGAGAAGGAGGCCCCGGTCGGCGGCGTCCTCGAGGAAGCCGTTCAGGCCGCGGGCGTCGAGGTGAGGCGCCACGTCGAGAAACAGGAACGTCGACCCCTCCGGCCGGGGCACGCCGAGCCGGTCGGCCGCCGCTTCTCCCAGGCTCCTGTAAGCGTCGCGGGTCCGGGCGAGCCAGGCGTCACCCGCTCCCTCGAGAATTCGCAGTGCCGCCAGCTGCGCGGCCGTCGGCGCGGCGTAGACGGTGTGGGTCGAGAGCTTCAGCGCCTGGGCGATGGCCGCCTCGGGTCCCGCGACGTACCCGACGCGGTTTCCCGCCATACCGTAGGCCTTCGAGAAGGAATGGACCGCAAAGGCGCGCTCGGGCGCGAGGGAAAGGCCCGGGACGTGCTCTCCGAGGTAGACGTAGTCCTCGTAGACCTCGTCGAAGAGGAGCCAGAGGTCGTGCCGCCGGGCGAGGCCGACGAGCGCCTCGAGCCACACCCGGGGAATGACGCGTCCCGTGGGGTTGCTCGGGGTGTTGACGTAGAGCGCGACCGACCTCGACGACAGGGCCGCCTCGACGGCGGCCACCGCCGTCGAGGCCGAGTCCGCCACGCCGAAGAACGGAACGTCGACGGGTACCCCGCCGGCCATCCTCACGTGCCCCTCGATGAGCGGCCAGTGCGGGGCCAGGATCAGGACCTCGTCGCCCGGCGAGACGATCGCCCCGACGACCGAGGCGAGCCCCGACGTCCCGCCCCCCGCCACGAAGACGTTCGCCCTCTCGAGGGGGACTCCGGTCCGGGCGCGGAGCCGGTCGACGACGGCGCCGACGAGCGCCGGGAGGCCCTGCGGCGGCGCGTACCGGTGCATGCCGGGATGCGTGGCGACGGTGAGGTCCTCCATGCGGCAGCCGTCCGCGGGCTCCAGGAACGTGTCGCCGACGTGAAGGGGATAGACCTCCCCCTCGTACGCCGCGAGGCGATGGAGGACCGACGAATAGACGGAACCCTTGATCGACGTGGCGGCCGGCGAGAGCTGGGGGGGGCGCGGCATGGATGCGGGATGTTAGCTGCCCCGGTCCCCTAGACTCTCTCTGCCGCGAGAGCCGCGTCGATGCACCATCAGGAGAGCGACCCTCCGTTCGAACCCGCCCCCGCCCTCGGCCACCGGCACGTCCAGACGTTCTGGGGCCGCCTGACCCGCCCGCGGCTGCTCGTCCCGCTTCGACGGGAAGTCCTCCCGACCCCCGACGGCGACGAGCTGGTCCTCGACCACCTCGACGGCCCGGCCGGCGCGCCGCGCGTCGTCCTCCTGCACGGCCTCGAGGGAAGCGCCCACTCGTGCTACGTCCAGGGCCTCCTCGCCCTCCTTTCCGCGCGGGGACTGCGCGCCACGGCGCTCAACTTTCGTTCCTGCGCGCGCGCCCTGCCCGACCTGGCGCGGAACCTCCCCAACCGGACCGCTCGGCTCTACCACTCGGGCGAGACGACCGACTTCGACCATCTCGTGAAGTCCCTCGTCGCCGCCGAGCCGGGCGTCGCGCACGCGGCGATCGGCGTCTCGCTGGGCGGCAACGTCCTCCTCAAGTGGCTCGGCGAGAACCCGTTCCAGCTGCACCTCGCCGCGGCCGCGACGATCTCGGTCCCCTACGACCTCGAGGCCGGGGCGCGAAAGCTGGAGAGGGGGCTCGGCCCGGTCTATACCGCGACGTTCCTGAGGGGCCTCAGGAAGAAGTCCAGGCAGCTCCTGCGCCGGCACGCGGAGGCGGCGTCCCGCTTCGACGTCGCCAGGATGCGATCGGCAAGGACCTTCTTCGACTTCGACGACGCCGTCACCGCGCCGCTTCACGGCTTCCGGGGCGCGAAGCACTACTACGACACGTCGAGCTCCCTGAACTGGGTCGCCCGAATCACCACCCCGACCCTCTGCCTCTCGGCCGAGGACGACCCGTTCCTCCCGGCGACGGTCCTCGACCGGTTCGCCGCGAACGCGTCGAGGGCGGTTCGCCTCGTCGCGACGCGCCACGGGGGGCACACCGGATTCATCGGCGGGACGAGCCCGCTGCGGGTCCGCTACTGGGCCGAGGAGCGCGC
>CALBDV010000901.1 GCA_937927565.1 uncultured Holophagales bacterium | reverse complement strand
GGAATCCCTGTCGGGCGTGGCGTTCCAGATGGTCCGGGGCCATCCCGTGACGGCACGGGTCTTCGCGGTTGGAGGGGCACCGCTCGCCGGGATGGTCGTCGCCGCCTACAACTCCGACGGAAGCCGACGGGGATTCGAGAAGACCGGCAGCAACGGGTCCTGTACCTTGATCCTCCCTCCGGGAACCTACAGGTTCGTCGCGTACGACGACCTGCAGAAGTACGCGACCGCGTTCTACGCGGACGTGACGAGCTTCGAGACGGCGACGCCGGTCACCGTCCCGTCGAGCGTCTCGTCGATCGGCTTTTCCCTGCCGCTCGCGTCGAAGGTCGGCGGGAGCGCTCTGGACCGGGCGACGCGGACGCCGATCGCAGCGCTCCTCGTCGCCGCGTACAGCCCGTCCGGCGCCCTCGTCTACTCCACCACTACGGGCGCCGACGGCCGGTTCACCATGGCCCTCGCGCCCGGCGACTACAAGTTCGTGGCGACCGACTCTACCCAGCGCTTCGCCCCTTCGTACTTCTCCGACGCCGCCAGCTTCGACGCGGCCCCCTCGTTCCGCCTGTTGGCGGGGCAGGAGCTCGCCGGTGTCGACTTTCTGATGAACCCCGTCCCGCCGCCGGGCTCCCGGACGACGCTGTTCGTCCCGGGTGCGGCGAACACGTCCGGCCTGGGCGGAGCCGTCTTCCAGACGGACCTCTGGATCCACAACCCGTCGGACTCGCCGATCAGCTGTACGGTCACCTTCCTTCCGGCCGGTCAGGACAACTCGGGCCGGGAAGGCGTGGCCCTCTCGCTCGGTCCCCGATCTCAGGTGGCGATTGCGAACGTCCTGAACAGCCTGTTCCGCTCGACGGGTGCCGGGGGCCTGAGGATCGATTCGGACGCCTTCCTTCTCGCGACGAGCCGAACGTACAACAGCGCCTCCCCGGTGGGGACCTTCGGGGTCGCAATCGCGGCGCGGCCGCTGACGGAGTCGCTGAGCCGCGGGCTGCTCCTGGGTCTTTCCAACAACGCCTCGTACCGGTCGAACGTCGCCGTCCTGAACCCGGGGACGCACCCGATCACGGTGACGTTCCGGCTCTACCGCGGCGACGGGACGGCCCTCGGCCAGGGTACCAAGAGCCTGGCCCCTCTCGAGTGGTTCCAGGCCAGCACGATCTTCGGCTTCCTCGGTGTCGATGCGGTCGTGGACAACGCCTATGCCACGGTCAGCTCGCCGGATGGCCCGTTCTTCAGCTACGCATCGGTCGTCGACCAGAGGAGCGGCGACGGCACTGTGATAGAGGCCGCGAGCTACTGAAGCGGACGCCGGGCCCCTGCGTTGCCCGTTCTCACGGCGCGCCTCCCGCCTTCGCGATGAGCGGCCGGATGAAACGTTCCTCCAGCGCCTCCACCGGGAGTGGCCGGCTGAAGAGGTAGCCCTGCATGCTCGCGCAGCCGAACTCCTTCAGGAACTGCAGCTGCTGCTCGGTCTCGACGCCCTCCGCGATCGTGCGCAGGCCGATGCGATTCGCCAGGAGCAGGGTCGCGACCACGATCGCGTCCACGTTCCTGCTCTTTCCGATGTCCCGAACGAAGCTCCGATCGATCTTCAGTGCGTCGATCGGGAACCGGCTGACGTACGTGAGCGACGATTGGCCCGTTCCGAAGTCGTCCATCGCAATGCTCACGCCCAGCTCCTTGAGCTTCTCGAGCATCCGGATCGACCAGCCGGACTTCTGCATGGCGATGCTCTCCGTGATCTCGAGCTCCAGACCGCAGGGGACGACTCCCGTGCTCTCGAGAATCCGCTCGACGACGCCGACGAAGTCGCGCTGGTAGAACTGACGCGCCGAGACGTTCACGGCGACCCGAAGCCGGGCCAGGCCTGCGTCCTGTAACTTCTTCAGCTGCACGCACGCCTGACTCAGGACCCACTCGCCGATCGGGATGATCAGTCCAGTGTTCTCGGCGATCGAGATGAACCCCGCCGGCTCCATGAGGACCTGATCCGGGCGCCGCCACCGCAGGAGCGCTTCGATTCCCTCGAGCGAACGCGTTTCGAGCGAAGCCTGCGGCTGATAGTGGATCTCGAACTCCTCGAGGTCCAACGCGTGCCGGAGCTCCGCCTCCATGGAGAGCCGGCCCGGCGCTGCACGAAGGGCGAGCGCGCTCGCCATCTGAACGTCGTTCCCCCCCGCGACCTTCGCGCGGTACATCGCGCCGTCCGCGCTCTTGAGGAGGGCCTCGGGGCTTTCGCCGTGCTTCGGGGACAGCGCCACGCCGATGCTGGCCGTTACATGCAGCTCGTCGCCGCCGATGTCGTACGGCTGGGAGATCCGTTGCAGGATCTTCCGCGCGAGGTCGCCGGCAGCCTCCTCGTTCGCGACCCGCGGAAGGAGGATGGCGAATTCGTCGCCCCCGATGCGGGCGACCGTGTCCTCTTCCCGGACGGATTCCGTGAGGCGGTCGGCAATCTGCTTCAGGAGGAGGTCCCCCGTCGCGTGACCCAGCGTGTCGTTGATGGCCTTCAGGTCGTCCACGTCCACGTACAGGATCGCCGGCGTGAAACCCGTTCGGCGCGCCATCGCAAAGGCCACCTCGAGCCGGTCGTTCAGGAGCGCTCGGTTGGGAAGGAGCGTGAGGACGTCGTGGAAGGCCCGATGCTCGGTTTCCTTTTCGGTCCGTTTGCGATCGGTGATCTCGAGGAGGATCCCCTCGAGGATCGCCGGCCCTCCGGGTGGCCCTTCCACGAGCCGGACGTTCTCGAGCACCCAGACGGCCCGCCCGTGGCGGTCCTTCAGGCAGACTTCACGGTTCGAGATCGCGCTCTCCCGCCGAAGCCGGGTCAGGAGAAGAGCCCGGTCCTCCTCGTCGAAGTGCGGGAACCGCCCATCCCCGAGCCCGAACTCGTCGCAGGAGGTGTATCCGAAGAGCCGGGCGAAGGCGTCGTTGCACGTGAGGAGGTGTCCCTCCTCGTTCA
>CALBDV010000900.1 GCA_937927565.1 uncultured Holophagales bacterium | reverse complement strand
CGGCGTAGTTGTCGGCCAGGTCGCCCAGCTCGGTCGGGCAGACGAACGTGAAGTCCGCCGGGTAGAAGAAGAAGATCGCCCACTTGCCGGCGAGGTCCTTGTTGGAGATTTCCTTGAAGGCGCCCTCGTGGTAGGCCTGCACCTTGAACTCGGGGATCTGGCTGTTGATCAAGCTCATGCTGTTTCTCCTTGCGAAATCAAGCGGGCGGTGGCCTCGCTCATTAGATTACGTCCAATATAGAACGAACGGATTGAAAAGGGAAGTCCCGGGTTCTCGGGAAAGTCCGTCCGACTGCTGAACCGCGCGGGAGGCGACCCCGAAGACGCCTCGACTGCGCTTCATGGAGCGTTGCAGCGCTTGACTTCCCCCTTCCTCCAAAGTATCTTCCCCCTCCCCTGACGCGGGGTGGAGCAGCCTGGTAGCTCGTTGGGCTCATAACCCAAAGGTCGCAAGTTCAAATCTTGCCCCCGCAACCATACATAAATCCGCGAGATGAAAGCGGTTACGGGATCCCGGCGGAAACGCCGGGATCTTCGTTTTTCCAGGTCCTTTCTAGGTCATCTCCAGGTCCGAGTCTCCAGGATCGCGCTGGGCCATCCGGCGTAGAACGCGAGGTGTGTGATCGTCTCGACGACCTCGTCCTGCGTGACCCCGTTCTGGCGCGCGAGGACGAGATGCGAGCGCAGCTGGTCCGGACGGTTCATCGCGATCAGGGCGCTCACGGTCGCCAGGCTGCGATCGCGTGGCGACAGCCCGGGACGGGCCCAGACATCGCCGAAGAGAACGCCGTCGGTCAGCTCGGCCAGCTTCGGCGCGATATCTCCGAACAGCTGCTGTGCGCGAGACGGCGGCGCGGTGGTCTCGGATCGCGATGCGACCGGCTCGACGGCCCGAAGGTACTGCTCGTCGCTGACCTTCTCGAACCACTCGCCCGTCTTGCCCTCCTGCCTTTCCTGCACGGCCAGGTGCGTCATGGAGCTGTCCGGTGCCGCGCCGTGCCAGTGCTTCACGCCGGGCGGAATGCGCACCACGTCGCCGGGCCGGATCTCCTCGACCGGACGACCCCAGCACTGGACGCGGCCGACGCCGGCGGTGACGACCAGCGTCTGGCCCAGCGGGTGCGTGTGCCACGCCGTCCGCGCCCCCGGGGAGAAGGTGACGTAGGCGCCCGACGCGCGCGTCGATTCCGTCGAGGCGAACAGGAAGTCGACCTTCACCGAGCCGGTAAAGTTCTCCGGGGCGCCCTCGACCGGCGACCGGGAACCCTGTCGTGAAATGTTGATCGTGGACTCCGGCGAGGCCGGGCCGCCGGTTGCGGCCTGTGCGAGCAGCGGGCCGGGCATCAAGATCAACATCGTCGCTGCGAGGAGCGTCTTCATCGAGGTCCTCCGCTCTGGCGGTCGGGCACCGTCACGTCGTGCCGTTACGCCTGGCTCACACGCCGCACCTCCAGCGTGGGCGAGAGGGCCCGCCGCGGCCAGGGCGGCCGTCCTGACGAACCCGCGACGGCTCAGGCCGGGGTTGACGGAATTTCCCGGATCGTTCCCTGCGTTCCGGCTCGCTTCATCTCGCTCCATGGGTCCTCCGGGTGCTTCAGGAAGGACGGGGGATCTGGCGAACGTGCTCGACGATCGAGTTCCCGCGACGGCCGCTCAGCGGCCGACGAGCTTCTGGAGGTGCTCGGGGTACCGCGCCCCCTGCACCGTGATCGCCGCGGACGCGCGCTCGAGCTCGTGGAAATCGTCGGACGAAAGCTCCAGGTCGAGGGCTCCGAGGTTCTCGTCCAGGCGCTCCAGCTTCCGGGTGCCCGGAATCGGGACGATCCACGGCTTCCGGGCGAGCAGCCAGGCGAGCGCGATCTGGGCCGGCGTCGCCTTCATCCGTTCGGCCATCCGACGGAGCATGTCGACGAAGGCCAGGTTCGCCTTGCGCGCCTCCGCCGCGAACCGCGGGACGATGGTGCGGAAGTCGGTCTCGTCGAACGCCGTGTTCTCGTCGATCTTCCCCGTGAGGAAGCCCTTCCCGAGGGGGCTGAAGGGGACGAAGCCGATGCCGAGCTCCTCGAGCGTCGGCATCACTTCCGCCTCGGGCTCTCTCCACCAGAGCGAGTACTCGCTCTGGAGCGCCGTGACCGGCTGGACCGCGTGCGCGCGTCGGATCGTCGCGGCACCGGCTTCGGAGAGGCCGAAGTGCCTGACCTTCCCCTCGCGGATCAGGTCCTTCACCGCCCCTGCGACGTCCTCGATCGGGACCCTGTCGTCGACGCGGTGCTGGTAGAAGAGGTCGATGGCGTCGACCCGGAGCCTCCTGAGCGAGGCCTCCGCGACCTGTTTGACGTGCTCCGGGCGGCTGTCGAGGGCCGACAGCCCCGGACCGCCCTCCGGCCCCGGACCGAACCCGAACTTCGTGGCGATCGCCACCCGCCCCCGGAAGGGAGCGAGGGCCTCTCCCACGAGCTCCTCGTTCGTGAAGGGGCCGTAGACCTCGGCGGTGTCGAAGAACGTGACGCCACGTTCGACGGCCCCACGGATCACGGAGATCATCTCGTTCCTGTCCGCGGCCGGGCCGAAGCCGAAACTCATCCCCATGCAGCCGAGCCCGAGAGCCGAGACTTCCAGGTCGCTGCGCCCCAGTTTCCGCTTCCGCATTTCGTTCTCCTTCGGCCCTCTCTTCCAGCGGCCAGGGTAAAGATAGGGACGGAAACGCCTTCCGACTAGACGGTAAGATCCGGATGAGGTGGTGAAGTGGATTCACCAATACTTCGGGACGAGCTCACGGTCCTCGCCGCGTTCGCGGTGGTCGCGGACGAGCGGAGCTTCACGAGGGCGGCCGCCCGGCTCGGCGTCAGCAGGTCGGCGATCAGCCATTCCATTCGCCTGCTCGAGGAGCGCGTCGGGCTGAGGCTCCTCGCGCGCACGACGCGCACCGTCGCGCCCACCGAGGCGGGAGAGCGCCTGCTGACGCAGCTGCGCCCCGCGCTCGACGACATCCAGGCCGCGCTCACCGAGGTCGGCCAGCTCCGGGCGAAGCCGGCCGGCACGATCCGGCTGATCGCGCCACCCCTCGCCGTCGCCGCGGTCGTGAGCCCGAAGCTCGCGAGCTTTGGCCGCAGCTACCCCGAGGTCGTCCTCGACATCACCGCCGAGGACAACTACGGACGCGACCTGGTGGCCGGGAACTTCGATGCCGGCATCCACCTCGGCGAGTTCCTTCAGCGAGACATGGTTGCCGTCCGGGTCACCGCCGACCAGCGCGCGGCGATCGTCGCCGCCCCCGGATACTTCGACTCACATCCGAAGCCGAAGGAGCCGCGGGACCTGACGGCGCACCGGTGTCTCCGGTACCGGATGGGTGCGAGCGGGTCGGTTTACCGATGGGAGTTCGAGAAGCGCGGCAAGCCGGTCACCGTGTCCGTCTCCGGGCCCCTGATCCTCAGCGACGTCGATCTCATGCTCCGTGCCACGCTGGATGGGGTGGGGGTGGCCTTCCTCCTCGAGGACCAGGTGACCGGCTACCTCGCGAGCGGCAGGCTCGTGCGGGTTCTCGAGGACTGGTGCCCGCCATTCGATGGTTTCTTCCTCTACTACCCGAGCCGACGCCACCAGTCCCCCGCGCTTCAGGCGCTCGTCGAGACGCTCCGGATATGACGTGCCGAGAGGCCGGACTTTCCTAAAGCTCGCAAGTTCAAGTCTTGCCCCCTGCAAGTACACATAAGTCACCGAGACCCAAGCGGGTACGGGCACCCGACGGAAACGCCGGGGGATTCGTTTTCGGGCCGCTCCCTGGGTCTTCCCTCGGTTTGAAGCTCCCCGGCAGCGATCCGCGGAAATCGGATCGGGCGAGCAGGATCAGGCAAGACGTTGACTCGTTCGGGCAAGGATCGAAGCGCCTCCGGACCTAGACTTCGCGGGCTTGACGAGACGCATGCCCATGACCGACGACCGGAGTACCCGGACCGACATCGCCGAACTCGCCCGGCTGATCCGCGTCCACGCGCCGTACGACGGCGTCTTCCCCCTGCGGGTGGCTGGCGTCCACGCGCTCCGCGCCTCGCGCGTCGCGAGCGAAGTGACGCACGGGCTCATGCACGCCTGCGTCTGCATCGTCGCCCAGGGCCGGAAGAGCGTCGGGCTCGGCGACAGCCTCTACGAGTATGGAGCGGCGCAGGTCGCGGTCTTCTCGATCGACGTACCGGTTTCCGCGCAGATCACGCGCGCGACTCCCGCGGAACCGTACCTGACCCTCATGATCGCTCTCGACCCGGAGAAGGTCGGAGCGATCGCGGCGAAGGTCCACCCGAACGGTGTTCCGCGACCCTCGGATAGCCGGGCCGTCTACCTCGGCGACGCCGACGCCCCGATCGTGGACGCCGCCGTTCGGATGCTCCAGTCGATGGCGCATCCGGTGGATGCGGAACTGTTCGCGCCCCTCGCGATCGACGAG
>CALBDV010000899.1 GCA_937927565.1 uncultured Holophagales bacterium | reverse complement strand
AGGATGCCCGCGTCGACCATGCCGGCGACGCTCGTGTTCTTCGACTTGGAGAGCTGCTCGGCGACGCCGTATTCCCCCTCGGCGAATCCCGACTGCTCGAACCAGGTGAGCGCCCAGCGGGTGTCGGAGTCGAAATCTCCTTCCTGCTCGGCCAGCGCCTCGTCGAGGGTCTGGTTGATGAGGGCCAGCGCCTCGCGGACGGAGAGCGGCTTCCCTTCGGCATCGAGGACCTTCGAGTAGCGCGTGTAGACCGCCATGCCCGGTCCGATCGCCGCCTGCGCGAGGTCGACGGGGGCGATGTTGCCGCGCTGAAGGTGGGCGAGGGCCGAGGGCAGTTCGGCCTTGAGGGCGGTGACGAATTCGCGACGCGTGGCGGTCGGGGCGTCGGCGGGGCGGGGGCGGCAGACGAGGACGATGCTGGAGGCGAGGGCGTTTGTGCCGATACCGATCGACCGCCCGTCTCGTTCCGTTCGCATCGGCCAGGTGCCGCTCACACCTAGTCCCGCTCGAATCACCGCGTCGAGGAACGTCTCCCAACCCGTGCTGGCGGTTCCCTCGCCGGTCTCGCCCTCAGACTGCTTGAAGGCGTAGTAGATCGTTATCGGGAATCCAGAGTGCCCCTGCTCGGCCAGGCGGTTCATGGCGACGGTCATGCCATCCAGGAAGAACTCCTCAGCCCTCTCCTTGCTCCCATGGCGATAGGTCGTAGCGACCAACTCCTCGGCCTTCGGCACCGCAAGTAGCGAGAAGTTGTCGGGGAAGACTCGGCGCATCGACTGACGAAGCCACACGTAGAAGAAGTCCGAGAGGTCCGCATATCCGATGTTGTCGTAGTACGGCGGGTCCGTGGAGATCACCTTCCCGCCCGAGAGCTTCTGTGAGCCAGCCGCAGCCTGATGTGCGAAGCCAGCCGCGACACCGCAGAAGGACACATCGATGACCCGAGCTACTGCGTCGGCGGTCTTTGCAACGCTTCCACTCGATTCCGCAAACGGATTCGCCTCGGCGTAGTCCCATGTCATGGGCAGCGCCTGCCTCCGGAACGTGCTTACGACGAGTTCGTTCTTGGGCGCAGCGCTCCATGTACAGATCGTCGTATGAGCTTCAACAAGCTTCTCGATGACGAATGCAAGGTAGGTCTGAGCGGCCTCCGAGTAGGCCCTCGTCCCGGCTCCTTCGTCGCGAAGATGTGCAGCATCCTTTACAACGCCCGCGTTCTCTGCTTCTCGCTCTACACGCTCGCGTGCCTCCGCCACGAGGTCGGAGAAGCTTGTCAGCGCCACGAGTTGGCGAGGAGAGAAGAGGTCGCCCCAAGTCGCAAGGCCGTAAGGCACACAAGTGCCGCCCGTGAGTCGGGCGGGGACATCGCCTTCCGGCTTCGAAGCCGGTTTCGCCTTTCGGGCCGCGGTCTCGTGCTCCGCGGTTGGCGGCAGGTAGACGCGGCAGCGTTCTCCTTCGGCAGCGATGGCCATCATTCGAGCGCCCAAGCGCCCGGCCTTCCCCTCGGCCTTGATGTAGTCCCCTTCAATGGCCGTCCCCGACATCAAGCAAACGAAGTTCGCTCCCGCCAGCTTCGTCCCGTTTTTCGCCTCCACCGCCTTCTTCGGCTTCCCAACTTTCACCGTGAACCGGTATCCGCCCTCCTCGATAACCGGCTCGACGTACGCCTCCTTCCCCTCCTTCGTCGAGAGCATGAACGTCGACGCCAGCGGCACGTCCACCTTCGCGAAGGCCGGGTTCGGGCTCTTCACCGTCCGCGCCCAGAGCCAGGCGATGACGGTCAGCTTCTTCCCGACGTACGGCTTCAGGTCGGGACGCCCCTTCGCCATCTCGGGCGTCACCTCGATCTTCGGGTAGAGGTGGCCGATCCGCTTCTCGGCCTCGTCGCGCATCCACTTGCCGTAGTAGCGGACGTCCTCGGCCAGGCCCTGCGCCCCCTTCCACTCGCGGGCGATCAGGTCGGGGTTCTTCCGCGACTCGGGGTTCACGGGGGGCCGTCCCGCGAACTTCGGCGGGATCTCGATCATCGCCTTGTTGATGAGGACGGCGACCGGGTTCAGGTCGCTCGCGTACGCCTCGAGCCCCAGCCGCTGCGCCTCGAGCGGGAGCGACCCGCCCCCCGCGAACGGGTCGTGGAAGGCGGGGAGCTTGTGCCGGTCGAACAGCTCCCTGGCCCGCGGGTGGTCGGCGTTGTCGGCGCAGGCGCGCCGCCAGCTCTCCCAGATCTCGTTGCGGGCCGCCTGGAGGACCGTCTCGTTCGTCGTGTTCTCCCACTTCACCAGCTCTTCGATGATCCGGAAGAGCCGCTGCCGCTCCTTCTCCTGCTTCTTCGCCGTGGGGAAGAGGTCCGGGAGCGACGACGGGTCGTCGACCATCTGGGCGAAGATGACCGCCCGCGCCGCCGCCAGCGGCCGCCGCGCCCACCAGAGGTGCAGCGTCGACGGGTGCCCGTGCCTTATCGACTTCTCCCGCGCCGACGCCTCGTTGATGGCCTTGAGCGGCAGCGCCACCTCGATGAGCTTCTTCCTGCTAACGGCTCCGCTCACGATTCCCTCATTCCCATCCCGAGCTCCCCTTCACGGCCGCGCCGGGCCGATCGATAATCCAGTTCCCCGCCGGGGA
>CALBDV010000898.1 GCA_937927565.1 uncultured Holophagales bacterium | reverse complement strand
CCCGCCCGGCTCGGACGGCGCGAGACCGAACCGGGAGCACCGATGTCCGGTTCCAGGCGGAAACCGCGTATTCCTCTTCGTGCAGACCTCGCAGGCTACTACGCAGTCGTCTTCCCGCCCGTCCGGCAGTTTCGTTTCCGGCCTCCTCGCCCTGTCTTTCGCGCTCCTGGTCCTCCCGGCGCCCGCGGCTCCGGCCCAGCCGCTCACCTCGCACCCGCGCCTTTGGGTGACGGCGGCCGACCTCCCTCGGCTTCGTAGCTGGGCGACCGACGCGAACCCCGTCTATCGGGACGGCCTCGCCCGGCTGGCGGCGGCGGCGAAGGCCGAGATGGATGCGGGAGCGGTTCCGGGACCCGACGCGGAGAACGGCGGAAACACCTACACGGAATCCCCTGCGGAGACGTACGCCGAGCTCTTCGCCTTTCTCTCGCTCGTCTCACCGGGCGAGGCCGAGCGGACCGATTACTCCCAGCGGGCCCGCACGCTCCTGATGCACGTGATCGGGAGGGCCGCCCAGGGCGCCGCCGAGGGGCAGCCGTACCGCGACCCGGAGTTCTCGACCAACGACCGGTCGCGTTGGCACGGAGAGGGCTTCGCGCTCACCGTCGACTGGATCTACCCGGCGCTGAGCGCGGCCGACAAGGCCGCGATCCGGACGGTCTTCCTGCGCTGGATCGAGGAGAACAAGAACGGGGCCATCACCGGGCACGACCACCCCGAACCGATCGGCGTCGTGAACGACCCCCGCCTCGTCGACAGCACCGAGAAGCTGCGCTGGTCGCTCAACAACTACTTCACCGCTCACATGCGCAACGTCGGCCTCATGGCGATGTCACTCGACGCCGCCGACGACCCCGGCGGCACGCTCGGCGGCGCGCTCGGGAATGCCACCGGCGCGTGGCTCTACGTCTTCGACCGGGCGTCGCGCACCGTCGGAAAGGGCGGCCTCGGGCCGGAGGGATTCGAGTACTTCCCCCAGACGTTCGGCTTCGCGGCCCAGCTGATGCTCGCGCTCAGGACGTCCGGAAACGACAGCGTCGAGACGCACGGGCCGCAGGTGTCGGTCCCCGGCAACCCGTTCTGGGACGAGGTCGTCCAGGCAATGCTCCACTCCCTCAGCCCCGCTCCGTCGTACTCGGAGACGGAAGGGCGTTTCGTCCACCTGCCGGCCTGGTACGGGAGCGGCCAGCACTACCTCGCCCAGGACATGATCTCCCTCTACGGGCCGCTCGGAATTCTCGACGGCCTCCTCGGGAACACCTCGCGCCGCGACGCGAGCCGCTTCATCCAGGAGCAGCTGGCGCCGGGCGGAGCCGCCGAGCTGGCGAGGCGGGCGTACGACACGTCCGGATACTTCCAGAACGCGATCCTCTACTTCCTCCTCTTCGACCCGGCGGCCTCCTCCGCGTCCGACCCGAGGCCTCAGCTCCCCCTGACCTACTTCGCGCCCGGCCTCGGCCGCCTCCTCGCGCGGACCGACTGGAGCCCCTCGGCCTCCTGGTTCACTTACAAGCTGAGCTTCAACTCGGTCGACCACCAGTCGGGAGACGGCAACCAGTTCGAGCTCTACCGGAAGGGCGAGTGGCTGACAAAGGAGCGGACCGGCTACGACCTGGAGTACGGCGGGTCGCAGAACCACAACACCCTCGCCATCCTCAACGACGAGCCGGACCACGACGACCCGTGCGCCTACCGGGCCATCAACTGGAGACAGGGCGCCCAGTACGAGTACGTCGCCACCGGCGACCCCGACCTGAAGGCTCTGGGAACGGGCACCGACTTCGTCTACGCCCTCGGCGACGCCCTGAACCTCTACAACTCCGAGAGGGAAGGGTCGACGGACGTCCTCGAAGCGAGCCGGTCGATCCTCTGGCTCCCGCCCGACCACGTCGTCGTCTACGACCGCGCCGCCTCGAAGTCGGCCAACCGCTTCAAGCGCTTCTGGCTCGCGCTGCCGGGCGCGGCCACGGTCTCGGGGACGAGGACCACCATGACCTCCCGCGGGGGACAGCAGCTCTTCGTCTCGACGCTCCTCCCGCACGACGCGGAGATCCTCGTCCAGCCCGCCGTGATTCCGACCGACTGCGGTTTCGACAACGGCTTCGCGGCCTCGGACGATCCGATCACCCACCAGCTGAAGGTCGAGGCGCGCGGCGCCCCGCTGAAGACGCGCTTCCTCCACGTCCTCCAGGGAGCGGACGGCGGCGCCTCTCCCGACACCGCCGTCCTCCTCGAGAGCTCCGCGGGCACTCCGTACGCCGGGGCGCTCGTGAAGGGAAACGCCGT
>CALBDV010000897.1 GCA_937927565.1 uncultured Holophagales bacterium | reverse complement strand
GACGCTCCTTCGCCTGGTTGTACATCCCCTGCCGGCACCCGGCGCCGGCGAGGGAGACGAGGGCGAGCGCGGCGACGCCGAGTCGCCGTACGCCCGGCGTGACGTCAATTCTCAACTTCGTTGACCTCCACGGGTGCGAGGCTCTCGAGGAAGCGCCGGACGGACGGGCCGTCGAACTTCGGGTCGTCGGACTCGACGACGAGGAAGTAGCCGTCCTTGGAGGCGTGCTCGACGAAGCGCTGGACGTTGAAGACCGGGTGGTTCGGTCTCGGCAGCCCGTTCAGGAGGAGCATCCCGAGCGCCGCCGCGAGGCCCCCGTGGAAGATCGCCCCCTCGAACGTCGCCGGGATGAATGCAGGCCAGGAGTTCAGGGGCCGGCCTCCGATGTTCAGCGGGTAGTCGATGGCGCTCGCCCAGTAGGCGAAGCCGAAGACGCCCACGGCGCCGACGATCGACGCGCCGAGTACGAGGAGTGGGAGCTTCGAGTGGTGGAGGTCGAGCGCGTCGAGGACCTTCTCGATCGGGTAGGGGGTGTAGGCGTCGAGCTTGGTGAAGCCGGCGGCCTTCGCGGCCCCGATCGCCTCGAGAAGCGCCTCGGGGGTCCGGAACTCGGCCATGACGCCGTGGAGGAGAGGCTCGGTGTGCGGCTCGTGCATTGCGCTACTTCTCCTCTCCGTGCGCCTTCGTCGCCTCGGGCGTCAGGACGCGCATCTCGAACATGTTCAGCGCGGGGAGGAAGCGGAGGAAGAGGAGGAGGAGCGTCAGGAAGAGGCCGATCGTCCCGGCGAAGACCGCCATGTCCCACTTCGTGCCGTGGTACATGGCCCAGTTCGAAGGGACGTAGTCGCGGGAGAGGCTGACGACGATGATGACGAACCGCTCGAGCCACATGCCGACGTTGATGAACATCGCGATGACCCAGAGGGCCCAGACGTTCGACCGCACTTGCCGGAACCAGAGGAGCTGCGGGACGAGGATGTTGCAGAGGATCAGGAGCCAGTACTGGACGGCGTACGGCCCGGTGAAGCGGTTCAGGACCATGAAGATCTCGAACTCGTTGCCGCTGTAGAAGGCCGCCCAGATCTCGAGGACGTAGCCGTAGGCGACGATGAGGCCGGTCGTCAGCATCACCTTCGCCATGTTCTGCAGGTGCCGATCGGTGATGAAGTCCTTCAGCTTGAAGAGGGGACGCAGGGGCAGGACGAGCGTCAGGACCATCGCGAAGCCCGCGAAGACGGCGCCCGCGACGAAGTAGGGCGGGAAGACGGTCGTGTGCCACCCCGGGACGATGCCGACCGAGAAGTCGAACGACACGATGGAGTGGACCGAGAGGACGAGCGGCGTCGAGAGCCCGGCGAGGAGGAGCGAGGCGGCCTCGTAGTTCGCCCAGTGGCGGGCGGAGTTGCGCCAGCCGAGGGCGGCCATGCCGTACGCGAAGCGGGCGAACTTCGCCTTCGCGTGGTCCCGGAGCGTCGCCAGGTCGGGGAGCATGCCGACGTACCAGAAGACGATCGAGATCGTGGCGTAGGTCGAGACGGCGAAGACGTCCCAGATGAGGGGGCTTCGGAAGTTGGGCCACATGTTGAGCGTCCCCGGGACCGGCAGGAGCCAGTAGGGGAGCCACGGGCGGCCGAGGTGGAGGATCGGGTACATGCCGGCGCAGGCGACCGCGAAGACGGTCATCGCCTCGGCGAACCGGTTGATCGAGTTTCGCCAGCTCTGCCGCAGCAGGAGGAGGATGGCGGAGATCAGCGTCCCGGCGTGGCCGATGCCGATCCACCAGACGAAGCAGACGATGTCCCAGCCCCAGCCGACGGGGACGTTGTTCCCCCAGATGCCGATGCCCGTCATGAAGAGGTTCGTGACGGCGAGGAGGAAGAGGTTCAGGAGGCCGAAGCCGATCGCGAGGCCGAGGAGCCACCACTTCGGCGTCTTCGTCAGCTTCGTCGTGACGACCTCGGAGATCCGCTCAGTGACACTCGCCGGGGTGTGACCGGGCGCGAGGACCGGGGCCTGCGCGATCGGGTCGGCGCCGCGCGCGCCGTCGTACGTGGTCGACATGTCAGCCGGCCTCCACGTCCGGGTTGGGGTTCGTCACCTTCGCCATGTAGGTCGTCCGGGGCCGGGTGTTCAGCTCTTCCAGCAGCCAGTACGTGCGCGGCTCGTCGCGGAGCTTCGTGACCTTCGCCGCCGGGTCGTTGATGTTCCCGAAGACGATGGCGTCGGCCGGGCAGGTCTGCTGGCAGGCAGTCCGGATCTCGCCGTCGCGGATGGCGCGTCCCTCGCGCTCGGCCGCGATGCGCGCCCGGTTGATCCGCTGGATGCAGTAGGTGCACTTCTCCATGACGCCACGGGACCGGACGGTGACGTCGGGGTTCGCGAGCATCTTCAGGACAGGCTCCTGCTCCCTCTCGCCGTTGTACTCGAGGAAGTTGAAGCGCCGGACGTGGTAGGGGCAGTTGTTGGAGCAGTAGCGCGTGCCGACGCAGCGGTTGTAGGCCATCTCGTTCAGGCCCTCGGCGCCGTGGACCGTCGCGGCCACGGGGCAGACGACCTCGCAGGGGGCCATCTCGCAGTGCTGGCACATGAGGGGCTGGTGGTGGACCTCGGGGTTCTCGAGGTCGGTCCCCTCGTAGTACTGGTCGACGCGGATCCAGTGCATCTCGCGGTTCTTGCCGACCTGCTCCTTGCCGACGATGGGGATGTTGTTCTCCGACTGGCAGGCGACGACGCAGGCGTTGCAGCCGAAGCAGGAGCCGAGGTCGACGGAGAGCCCCCAGGCGTTCTCCTTGTACTCCCAGCCCGGCTGGAAGAGGGAGACGTCCTTCGGCGGGAGGCCGTGCCCCTTCGCCTTCGCGGGGTCCTTCACGTACTCGGGGAGCGACATGACCCGGACGATCTCGCGCCCTTCCATCCGGAAGTGCTGCTGCGTGTGCGCGAGCGGGGAGCGCGCGCCCGTCTTCGCGAGGGTGACGGCGGCGACCCACGGCGCGGCCGTCGTCCGGAGTGGTGTCACGTCGGCGCCGACGCCGTTGCCGACGCGCCCGGCGTGGGCGCGGCCGAAGCCGAGGTGAAGCGTGACGACGCCGGCTGCCTGGCCCGGCTGGATGAGGACGGGGAGCTCGACGCTCTTCCCATTTGCCGTGACCTTCACCACGTCCTCGTTCTGCAGGCCGAGCTTCTGCGCGGTGGCGGGGGAGACGATCGCCGCGTTGTCCCACGTCAGCTTGCTGAGCGGCTTCGGGAGCTCCTGGAGCCAGCCGTTGTTGGCGAAGCGGCCGTCCAGGAGCGACGGGTCGGGCCGGAAGACGACCTCGAGGTCGGAAGGACGGGCGGCGGCCGAGGTGGTCGCCGCGGCCAGGGCCTGCGCGACGGCGGCGGCGCGCACCGGCAACGCTCTCGGTTCAAAGGCGGTGCCGGGAACGACGCCGTCGTGAAGGCTCTTTCTCCAGAACGCCTCGAAGTCGGCCTCGGCCGGCCGAGCCGCCTTCCAGCTCTCCTTGACGACGTCGTAGCCCTTCCGGGGCATCTCGTCGAGGAGGACCGACAGCAGCTCGTGGGCCGACTTCCCATCGTAGAGAGGCTCGACGAGGGGCTGGACGATTGCGGCGGTGCCGTCGAGCGAACGGACGTCGCTCCACGCCTCGAGGAAGTGGGCCATTGGGACGACCCACTGGCAATACCTCGAGGTCTCGTCGGGATAGCCGGTGAGGTGGATTCGAAGGCCCGCTTTCAGGAGAGTCTCGCCGAATGCAAGATCGGACGGGGCGTCGTAGACGGGGTTCCCTCCCAGGATGAGGAGGACCTGTACCTCCCCCTTCTTCACGTCCGCGACGAGGTCGACGAGGGAGGCGAGCTGGTCGACCGGCGCCGCCTCGACTGGCTCGGTCTGGAAGACCGTCTTCCCGACGTTGCCGAGCGCCTCGTTCATGGCGTGGGCCGCTGCGTGGACCTCGGCGGGAGCAAAGTCCCCCGCGACGACGACGGAGCGGCCGGTCGCCGCCTTCAGATCCTTCGCGGCCGTACTGGCGAACTTCAGCACCCTCTCGTCGAGCCCCGAGGGCCGGGCGAAGCCGGCGAGGCCGAGCTCGGCACCGAGCGCCTCCACAAATGCGGGGAGGGCGCTCGCACGGAGCGGGAGGCGGTGGTCGGCGAGCGTGCCGGTCGGGGTCGGGGAGACCTCTACGGCATAGAAGCGCGACATCTCCTGCGACCCGCTGGCGAGGCGCCGCCGAGCCGAGAAGGCCTTGGCGTTGCGTACGGAATCGGGCCCGGAGGAGAGGAAGTCGGAATCGAGGGCGACGACGACGTCGGCGGCGCCGAGGTCGTAGCGGGTCTCCGCCGGCTGTCCGAAGGCGATCCGGGCGCCGGCGCGGACGGCGTCGCGCCCGGCCGGTTCCCACTGGTGCCACTTCGCCTTCGGGAAGGCGGCGAGGACCGCCTTCATCTGCGCGCCGAGGGTCGGGGAGGTGACGGTCTCGGTCAGGATCCGGAGGCCCGCGCCCTCGATCTGCTTCTGCGCCTTGGCGGCCGCCTGGAGCTCGGTGACGAGGTGCGGCCAGGTGTCGAGGATCCCGAGCTTCGTCGGGACCTTCAGCCGGTCGGGGTCGTAGAGGCCGAGGACGGAGGCCTGCGCGACGGCGGTGGCACCCCCGAGGCTGGCCGGGTGCTCGGGGTTTCCCTCGACCTTCGTCGGGCGGCCCTCGTGGCTCTCGGCGAGGAGGGGCTGGGCGAAGCCGCCGACCGTCATCGCCGTGGCGAAGAAGAGCGGAACGCCGGGGAGGATCTCCTCCGGCTGCTTCACGTAGGGGACGATCTTCTCGACGGGCTGGCGCGTGCAGGCGGTCATGCCGGCCAGGGCCATCGAAGCCATTCCGAGCTCGAGGAACCGCCGGCGGGAGAAGCCGCGGTCGAGGCTCTCGTCCCAGTCGGACGCGTGCCTCGGGTACTCCGTTGCCAGGAACTCGCGGAAGCGGGTGTCGTCCGCGAGCTCTTCGATGCCGCGCCAGAACGCCGGTCCCTGCCGGTTCCGGAGGCGGTCGCGAATCTCGGCGAGATCGAGCGAAAAGCGCGCGGGACCGGCCGGGAGTTCTTCCGCGGGCTCGGGACGAAGGGTCGGAAGGCTCATCGGGTCTCTGCTCCTTCAGTCCGGCGGCTCAACGGTGGCAGGTCCCGCAGGAGGTGATCTCGGCGGGGGGGCGGACCTCGTACTTCTCGACGAGCTCGCGGCCGAGCGCCTCCTGGTCCTTCGCCTTCCAGGTCATGTTGTAGATCTCTTCCTTCGGTCGGATGAACTTCTCGGGGTTCCGGTGGCACTCGAGGCACCAGCGCATCTGGATCGGCTGGGCCGAGCGCATGAGGCGCATCTGGTGGACCGGGCCGTGACAGGTGGCGCAGCCCATTCCCTTGGCAACGTGGATCGAGTGGTTGAAATAGGTGAAATCGGGAAGGTCGTGGACCTTGTTCCACTCGATCGGCTGGCCGGTCCGGTAGCTGGATCGAACCGGCTCCAGCATCGGCGCCTCGTTCCAGACGATCTTGTGGCAGTTGTAGCAGGTCGAGGTCGGGGGGACGCCGGCCGAGGCGGACTTCTCGACGGCGGTGTGGCAGTACCGGCAGTCGATTCCGAGCCCGGCGACGTGGTGCTCGTGGCTGAACGGGACGGGCTGTTCGACGGTTTCGCCGCGGCGCTGGTTGAAGCCGGCGTAGTCGAGCGCCAGCAGCGAGCCGACGGCACCGCCCGCCACGAGGACGAGGGCGGCGATCGAGGCCGGCGCGAGGTAGTTCGCGCTCTTCGGGAAGAGCTGTGCCATCTTCGCTTATGCCTTTCTCGGGGCGAAAGTGTGCGGGGGGACGGAAGGAAGGGAGAATGGCCGGCCTGAGCCGGCAGCCGGAGCTGCCTCGTGCGAACGGACACAGTCCCGGGACATCCCTGAACCCTTCAACACCCTCTCCTCACGGTGGGCCGCCAATGAGCGACGGTCTCAAAAAAACCGTGAAGGTACCATACGAGGGCGTCGGGGAATAGACCCTTTTTGGCCCGGATTTCGGGCGCGAACGCCCGCGGAGCTCAGAACCCGGTTGGCTTTTTCGGAATCCGCCCCGACTTGATCGTCTCGCTCCGGAGGCGCCGGCCGACGATCCGCTCGACCATCCGCCCTGTGGCGAGGACGCGGTCCACGTCGAGGCCCGTCTCGATCCCCATCTCGTCGAGCATGACCACGAGGTCTTCCGTCGAGACGAGGCCGACGTTGTTCGGGTCCTGGTAGTAGTAGCGGCCGGTGCCGGAGACGGGGGCGC
>CALBDV010000896.1 GCA_937927565.1 uncultured Holophagales bacterium | reverse complement strand
CCTTTGTTCTTCGCCCTGGCCCTCTTCGGGCCAGGGCCTTTTTTTTTGACCTGGAGGTGAAAGCCCTCCGGAGATCGAGATGGTCCGGAGGGGGAGATGGCCGGCTGGAGGGAATAGCGGGCTGGACGGTATCCTTCCGCCCGGCATGCGAACCTCATCTGCCCGCTCTCTCACGCTCCTGGCCGGTCTGCTCCCTCTGGCGGCGTTTCTCGCGTGCGGACGGGCGAAACCCGTACCTGGAGAACTCCGGGTCCCGAACGCGCCCGTCGTCCTGATCTCGGTCGACACTCTCCGGTCCGACCGGCTGCCGATGTACGGGTACACGAAGGTCCGGACCCCTGCGCTGGACGCGCTCCGGAAGGACTCCGTCCTCTTCGAGAGCGCCTGGTCTCACGTCCCCCTGACGCTCCCGTCCCACGCCTCGCTCTTCACCGGCCTGGAACCGGGAAGCCACGGGGTCCTCGACAACTCGGGCTACCGGCTTGCCGCGGGGGACCCGACGCTTGCCGAGCTGCTCAAGAAGGCGGGCTACGCCACGGGTGGGGCGATCTCGGCGGCCGTCCTCGGGTCGGCGAGCGGTATCGGCCGGGGTTTCGATTTCTACGACGAGCAGGTCCAGGGACCGGGCCCCGTTTCGATGCTCGATTTCGTGGAGCGCCCCGGGAACGAAACAGCCGGGCTTCTCCTCGGCTGGATCCGGCAGAACGCTTCACGCCCCTTCTTCGCGTTTCTCCACACGTACGAGCCCCACGCGCCCTACGAGGCGCCGGAGCCGTACCGGTCTCAGTATCCCGACCGCTACGATGCGGAGGTGGCGGCCTCGGACGGCGTCGTCGGCACGTTTCTCGACGAGCTGAAGAAGCTGGGGATCTACGACCGGGCGCTCGTCATCTTCCTCTCCGACCACGGCGAAGGGCTCGGCGACCACGGGGAGGAGCAGCACGGCATCTTCCTCTATCGCGAGGCGATCCAGGTGCCTCTCGTCGTCAAGCTGCCGGGGCAGGCCCTCGCCGGAACGTCCGTCGGCGCTCCCGTCCAGCTCTCGGACGTCTTCCCGACGATCGGCGTCCTTCTCGGGCTGGCGGGCTTTCCAGACCGCCCCGGAACCGTCTCCCTCGTCGCGCTCGCGGCCGGAGCCCCGGCTCCCGCCCGCCGCATCTTCGCGGAGAACTTCAGCCCGCGAATCCGGCTCGGGTGGAGCGAGCTGCGGTCCCTCGTCTCGGAGAGGCACCAGTACATCGAGGCCCCGGTCCCGGAGTTCTACGACCTCGAGAACGACCCGGCCCAGAAGGAGAACCTGGCAAGCCGGAAGCCGCCCGAGCTGCGCGCCATGGTCGTGGAGACGGAGCGGCGCCGGACGGCCCTTCGTGCGCCTGCGGCGGTCGACCCGGAGATGGCGAAGAAGCTGCAGGCCCTCGGCTATCTGACCGGGACGCCTCGGGAGGAGGGGGGCGCCCGGCCCGACCCGAAGGACGCCATCGGGAGCCTCGTGCGCCTCGGGCAGGCCGCCGAGCTTCACACGGCGGGGAGGAGCGCCGAGGCGGTGCCGATCCTCCTCGAGATCCTCGCGGCGAACCCGCGCCTCGTCGACGGCTGGGAGATCCTCTCGAGCGCGCTCGAGAGGGAGGGGCGCATGGACGAGGCCCTCGCCGCGCTGAAGAAGACGGTGGCGCTCTCGCCGCCGGGTCGGTCCAACTACCTCGTCGACGTCGCGAGTCTCGCCCTCCGGGCCGGCCACGTGGACGACGCCCGGCGCCACGCGGAGCTGGCACGGGACCTCGGCGATCCGCGGGCGTACGTGGTCCTGGGTCGCCTCGCCCTGCGCGAGGGAAAGCTCTCCGCGGCGCTCGGGGTGATCGACGAGGGGCTGAAGCGCTTCGCTTCGTCCCCTCCGGCCGGCCTCCACGTCCTCCGGGCAGAGGTCTTCGGCCGGCAGGAGAAGCTCGCCGAGGCGGAAGCGGAGTACCGGCGGGAGCTCGAGGCCCATCCTCGAAGCCTCGATGCACTTTCCGGGCTCGCGATCGTAGCGGCCTCCCGGGGCGACCTCACCGAAGCCTCGAAGCGCGTCGACGCGATGGTGAGGGCACTCCCAACCGCGGAAGCGTACCGGACGGGGTACGTCAGCCTCAGGAGCTTCGGGCGCATCGAAGAGGCTCGCGCGCTCCTGGCCGAGGGGAGGCGCGCGTTTCCCCTCGACGCTCGCCTCGCCCGGGAGGAAAGCGCCCTCGCGGGTCCGGGGGGCGCGCGCTGATGCGCCGTCGTCCCATCGTGGCCGCCGTCCTCGGGGCCCTCCCCGTGCTGCTCGCTCTCGCGTGCTCGCCGAAGCCGGGGAAGCCGACGTCGTCTCCCGTGACGCCCGGGGCGCCCGTCATCCTCATCTCGATCGACACCCTCCGCTCCGACCGCCTCCCGGCCTACGGCTACACCAAGGTGAAGACCCCCCACCTCGACCGCTTCGCGGCGGACGCGTGGCTCTTCGAGAGGGCGTGGGCGCCGACGCCGATGACGCTTCCGTCGCACACCTCGATGCTCACCGGGATGCTCCCGCCCGAGCACGGCGTGAGGAACAACTCGGGGTTCGTCTTCCGGGGCGACCTGCACCCGAGCCTTCCGCGGCTCCTGAAGGAGCAGGGCTACGCGACCGGAGCGGCCGTCTCGACGTACGTCCTGAGGCACGAGACGGGGCTCGGGGCGCTCTTCGACTATTACGAGGACTCGGTGTCCGTGACTCCCGGCGTCGCGACGGTCCGCTACCAGCGCCCGGGGGAGAAGACCGCGATCTTCGCGAAGGAGTGGATCGCCGCTCACGCCGGCGGGCCGTTCTTCTTCTTCTTCCACATTTTCGAGCCGCACTCCCCGTACGAGCCCGCCCCGCGGTTCCTCGCCGAGTACGGCGCGACGTACGAAGCCGAGGTGGCGACGGCCGACGCCATCGTGGGAGACGTCCTCGAGCAGCTGAGGTCGCTCGGCCTCTACGAGAAGGCGATCGTCGTCGTGACGTCGGACCACGGCGAGGGGCTGGGCGAGCACGGCGAGGATCAGCACTCGCTTCTCCTCTACCGCGAGGCGATCCAGGTCCCGCTCCTCGTCAAGCTCCCGGGGAGCCGCGGTGGCGGGACCCGCGTGGCGGCGCCGGTCCAGCTCTCCGACATCCTCCCTACGGTCACCGGCTCGCTCGGCCTTCCGACTCCCGCGGGGGTGAGCGGCACGTCGCTGTTCGTGGCCGGAGCGAAAGGCGCCGCGGTGAGGCCGATCTACGGCGAAACGCTCTACCCGCGCCTCCAGCTCGGCTGGGCGGACCTGAGGAGCGTCGTCGACGACCGCTGGCATCACATCCACGGCCCGCGCCCGGAGCTCTACGACCTCGTGGCCGACCCGGGCGAGAAGAACGATCTCGTGAAGCAGGAGCGGGCGACGGCGGCGAATCTCGCAAGGGCCCTTCTCCGCTTTCCGCAGGGGAACGAGAAGCCGGCGGCGGAGGACGAAGAGACGCTGAAGCGGCTCGCGGCCCTCGGCTACATCGGAAGCCTGCGCGACCGGGCTGGCGGAACGGACCTGCCGAACCCGGTCGACAACATCGCGAATCTCCGCCGGATGGAGGAAGGGTGGCGCCTCGCCGGGCTCGGACAGACGGAGCGGGCCATCGAGCACCTCGCGGCGATGGTGGCGGAGAACCCGGGGATGTCGGACGCGGGGATCAAGCTCGCGGAGCTCCAGGCGGAGGCGGGGCGGGACGACGACGCGGCCGCGACGTACCGGCAGGTGCTCGACCGCTCGCCGGTGCCTCTCCCCGACATCGCGATCGCGCTCGGCCTCGTCGAGCTGCGCCGGAAGCGCTTCGACGAAGCCGAGAAGCTCGCGCGCGGAGCGCTTCCGGGCCTTCCGGCGAAGGCCCACATCCTCCTCTCACGGGTGTCGCTGGCAAGAGGGGACTTCGCCACCGCCGAGCGTGAGGCGAACGAGGCTGCCGGGGGGCGCGAACCCGAGCCCTCCGCGATCCTCGTCCTCGCCGAGGTGAAGCTGAAGGCCGGGAGGACGGCGGAGGGGATCGCCGACGTCGAACGGGCGGCCGCTCGCGCGAAAGAGCTGCGGCTCTCTCCGGTCTACAACCTCGAGTTCCTGCGCGGCGACGCGCTCGCGCGGATGAACCGCATCGACGAAGCGGAGGCGGCGTTCCGGGCCGAGATCGCGGCCTACCCGTCGAACTCGCAGCCGTTCGTGAGCCTCGCCGTCCTGCGCTTCATCAAGGGAGACCGGCCGGAGGTCGACCGGCTGCTCGAGGAGATGTACCGGGCGGCGCCTTCGGCGAGGACGGCGCTCGTCGCCGCGAGCACCCTCGATTCGCTCGGCGATAAGGGGAGGGCGGCCGCGTGGCGGAGACGGGCCGAAAAGAGCGGCGCCCCGGTTTCCCGGGGCGCCGCGGTCAGACCCTGATTCCCGGGGTCAGTGCTTGTCGAACTGCTCCTCTTCCGTGGAGCCCTTGAGCGCCGAGGTGGCGACCTCGCCCCCGGCGACCGTCTGCTGGACCTGGTCGAAGTAGCCGGCGCCGACGAAGCGCTGGTGCTTGATCGCCTTGAAGCCCCACTCGCGCTCCATCTCGAACTCCTCTTCCTGGAGCTGGACGAAGGCGCTCATGCCGGTCTTCGCGTAGTTGTAGGCGAGCTTGAACATCGAGGCGTTCAGCGTGTGGAAGCCGGCGAGCGTGATGAACTGGAACTTGTAGCCCATCGCGCCGAGCTCTTCCTGGAAGGTGGCGATCTCGGCGTCGGAGAGCTTCTTCTTCCAGTTGAACGACGGGGAGCAGTTGTAGGCGAGGATCTTGCCGGGGAACTTCTCGTGGACGCCCTGGGCGAACGCGCGGGCCTCGCCGATGTCGGGGGTCGAGGTCTCGCACCAGACGACGTCGACGTACGGCGCGTAGGCGCAGGCGCGGGCGACGGCGTAGTCGAGGCTCCCCTTCACGATGAAGAACCCGTCGGACGTCCGCTCGCCGGTGAGGTACTCCTGGTCGACCTTGTCGATGTCGCCGCGGATCAGCCCGGCGCCAAGCGAATCGGTCCGGCCGATGAAGACCGTCGGGACGCCGAGGACGTCGGCCGCGAGGCGGGCGGCGATGAGCTTGCTGATGAAGTCGTGGATCGGGACGAGGACCTTGCCGCCCATGTGGCCGCACTTCTTGAGGGAGGAGAGCTGGTCCTCGAGGTGGATGCCGCCGGCGCCCGCCTCGATCATCGACTTGATGAGCTCGAACGTGTTCAGCGGGCCGCCGAAGCCGGCCTCCGCGTCGGCCACGATCGGCGCGAAGTAGTAGACGTCGGACTTGCCTTCCATGTGCTGGATCTGGTCGGCCCTCATGAGGGCGTTCGTGATCCGCCGGATGACGGTCGGGACGCTCGTCACCGGGTAGAGGCTCTGGTCGGGGTACATCGTGAGGGCGTCGTTCGCGTCGCCCGCGACCTGCCAGCCCGACATGTAGATCGCCTT